>JAEXAZ010000093.1 GCA_023394255.1 Bacillota bacterium
CCGGAAAGTTCCGGGAGGCTGAAATAAAGACGATGCTGTGAAAGAAGACCTGTAGTTTACAGAGTTTGAAGAACCGCACAATTCCTTTTCAGGGGACTGTGCGGTTTTTTAGCTTGCTTTCGGCTGCGAAAGTTTCGGGACGGGTTGGGGGCTTGTCAATTGACAACATGCCGGGAGTGCCACTCTGCCCGTGATGGATAGAATTCAACAAATTTTTCCGATGAAACGGCAATACCTCTTGACTTGGAGTCGGCTCCAAGTGCTATAATATTTTGTAATCATAAAAAGGGGCAATTCCTTTTATTTAAAAAATGAACTGGGTTATTGTTTGGAGGAGTGTTTTCATGGATGTCAGCGAGGCTTTACAAATCCGCAAATCCTGCAGGGCATTCAAGCCGGATGCCGTCGACAGGGATACTCTGCTTTCCATATTGAACGATGCGCGGTGCGCCCCGTCCGGGGCAAATACGCAGCCTTGGGAGATCTATATCGCGGGCGGGGACCCTCTCAAAGAGATCCATCAGGCTTATCTGGCGAACATAAAAAACCATGTTCCCGAACGCTGCGATATTTCCCGTCCAAAGGGCTTTCCGAAAGCCGCCGGCGCGCGTATCAAAGAGCTTATGGCCGGAATGGCTCTCGTTACGGAAAATACGGCTAAGCTTTTCGCGGAATTAAATCGGGATTTCTTCCATGCGCCGGCGGTTATTTACCTGTGCATGGATAAAGGCTTCGATACCTCCTGGAGCATGTTCGATCTCGGGGCGGTTTCCCAGAGCATTATGCTGGCGGCCACCGAGCGCGGCCTTGCGACCATGCCGGCGCTGGAATTGGCCCTCTACCCGGAGGTTTTGCGCGGCAAGCTGGGTATTCCGGACAATCTGTCCGTTGTGTTCGGCATTGCGATCGGCTATGAGGATACACAGCATCCGATCAACAAATTCAAGAGCGCCAGAAGGCCGGTATCCGAAATCGCAGCCATGAAAGGGATTGGGTAAGAATTCATGGAATACAGAGATTTGCCGCATGGCGGCGGAAAAGTCGGCACCATCGGCATCGGCGCGGGCAACCTGTACAAGGCCGCGCCACGGGAGATTATAGACATTATCAGCTTTGGCATGGACCAGGGAGTCAACCTGATCGACACGGTCATGTATGACGACAGCGCGGCGGAGCCGATCGCGCAAGCTCTAAAGGGCCGCAGGGATAAGATGATTATGCAGATTCATCTCGGCGCGGTTTATCCCTCGGGGAAATATTCGAGAACGAGGGTTCTTTCCAAAGTCCAAAAGGGCTTTGAAGGGGAACTCAGAAAATACGGAACAGATTATGCCGATATTGGAATGATCCATTACGTCGACGACGACCGTGATTTTGAAAAGATCCTGTCCGGCGGCATTTTTGACTACGCCCGGAAACTCAAACGGGATGGAACGATCCGGTATCTTGGCTTTTCGTCCCACTCTGCGGCGATCAGCCGGCGCTTTATCGAAACCGGAGAAATCGACCTGTTTATGTTCAGCCTTAACGCCGCCTATGATTTCGAGCCTTCGCGGGGCAAGCTGGCATTATCCGATGAGCGGGCCGAACTCTACCGGGAATGCGAAAAGCGCGGCGTAGGCATCACGGTGATGAAGCCTTACAACGGCGGACAGCTGCTGAATGCGAAAACTTCGCCTTTCCATCGTGCCATGGCAGTCTCTCAGTGCATCCAGTACGCGCTGGACCGGCCTGCCGTTCTCTCCTGCCTGCCGGGGGTCTCTTCCCGGGCCGAGCTGGAGGATGTGCTCCGATACGGCTCGGCGTCCCGGGAGGAGCGGGATTATTCCTTTATCGGCGACTTGCCGCACAGGGATATACAGGGCGTCTGCATTTACTGTAACCACTGCCAGCCGTGCCCGGCCGGGATCGATATCGGTTGCGTCAACAAATATCTGGATCTGGCGAAAGCGGGCGATGAACTCGCGAAAGATCATTACCGGAAGCTGAATAAGCATGCGGATGACTGCACCCGGTGCGGCGCCTGCGAGAAGAACTGTCCGTTCCATGTCGACATCCGGGGCAGGATGCGGGAAGCCGGAGACTATTTCGGCGGCGAAAACAGCGCGGTCTGATTTTAACATAACAGGAGGATTGGCAATGAAGTACAAAACAGTTGGGAAAACAGGGATTCAGGTTTCCGGTTTATGTTTCGGCACGATGTCTTTTGGCGGAAACGCCGACGAGGGGATGTCGAAAGCAATGTTTCAGCGGTGCCGCGAAGCAGGCGTAAACTTTTTTGATACCGCCGACGTTTACAGCCAGGGGCGGTCTGAAGAAATACTGGGGGACTGCATTGCCGGTTGCCGGGATGAGATTGTACTGAGCACAAAAGTCTTTTTCCCAATGGGCAAAGAGATCAACGCCAGAGGGCTCTCCCGCCGCCACATCATGCTTGAGGTCGAAAACAGCCTGCGTCGTTTAAAAACGGACCGCATTGATTTTTACTTCGTGCACATGTTTGATGAAAACACCCCGATGGAAGAGACCCTGCGCGCGCTGGACGACCTTCAGGCGCAGGGCAAGATCCTTTACCCGGCGGTAAGCAACTGGTCCGCCTGGCAGATTGCCAAGGCGCTGGGGATTTCCGCAAAGGAGCAGCTTGCCCGCTTTGAGTTGATTCAGCCCATGTACAATCTGGTGAAACGGCAGGCAGAGGTTGAAATTCTGCCGCTTGCCGCCTCCGAGCGGATGGGTGTTATTTCCTACAGCCCTTTGGGGGCGGGGCTTCTCACGGGTAAATACGGGGTGAATAAACGGCCTGAACAGGGCAGGATTCTGGACGAAAAAAGATATTCGGCCCGCTATGCGGATGAAATAAACTTTGTTGTGGCCGATCGTTTCAATGCGTATGCCGCGGAACACGGCTTACATCCGGCCACGCTTGCGGTTGCCTGGGTGATGGCAAACCCCGCCGTCACGGCGCCCATCATCGGGGCAAGAAACCTCGAACAGCTCGAATACTCGCTTGCCGCGGCGGATGTTGATATGACCCCGGAATGGCGCGACGAGATATCCGCTCTGTCTGTCGCCCCACAGCCCGCGACGGACCGCACGGAGACATTGTCGCCGAGCTGGGCATGAGCCCTCTCCGTGATGACCTCAGGCATTGCAACCGGATCGAATTTGTGAAATGCATGAGGGGTGCCGGATTGCCGATTGCATCATAAAATATGGGCGGAAAGCCGTTAAAGCGGAACAGACACGGAAAACTTCTGATGAGGGAAAGAAAAAAACAGGGGAGTAATGAATATCATTGCTCCCCTGTTTTACAATGTTATTCAAAAGCAAAATTCTAACGAAAAGTTGGCCTCTTTTTTAAAGTGCCATTGGTGCCCTGTTCCTGTTTTGTGGATTTTTTCCGAATCCAAACCTGCAATTAATTGCTATTCTTTATGGAAAAACAGACAAACTATCTTTAGAGAGATGCCGTTATGTCTGAAGGATTTCTTAAATAAGGAGGAGCATCAATTGCAGGTCTTGTTGAATGGAATTAATATATCTATAGATTCCCCGCCTATGCCGGTTATTTTACTGATACTGGTTTTATTGTTCTGTTTTGTTCTGTTCATGCTGTATTACCGGATTGGCCATTTCGGTAAGAAAGTGAATTTTCCGGTTTATTCCCCGGAAGAAGGGGATAAACCGGGTCCGGGCGAATGGGAGAAGCAGATGCTTGATCTGGCGGAAAGCCACAGTCAGGTCAGACTGACCGGATACAGCTTTGTTCTGAATGATTATAATCAGGCCGCCTATAAAGAACTGAATAAAATCAGGGACAGCATCTCTGCCGCATCCGCCGATATGATTTCTCTGATTCCGGCAGCGCGCTGGCTGTTTGACAATTTCCAGATGCTGTACCGGGAAATTAAAAAAGTGCACACCTTGGGGACAGGCTACGCCGTATTGCCGGTTCTGAAAGGAAAGGAGTACCATAACCTTCCCCGTATTTATGTTGTGGCAAAAAAGATGACAGCGCTTTCCGGCGGACACCTGAATGAAGAAAATATTTCCATGATGCTGAAGGCTTATCAGCAAAAGATACCGCTTACGGACAAGGAAATCTGGGTTTTGCCGGAGGTGCTGGGTTTTTGCCTTCTTGAAGAGATCATTGCGGTGGCGGATGAAATTCTTCGCATGATTGATGTGAAGTCGCAGGCGGAAAAATTCCTCCGGGATAAGCTGGCGGACAAACAGGGGCCGGCCGATATAGCGGCACTGCTTTGTAAAACAGAGGACCACTTGAGGCTGAACTACTCGTTCCACGCCCATATCATATACCTGCTGAAAAATATGTCCTTTGACGAGGCTTCCATTCAAAGCTATCTGGAATATCATTTTGCTTCCCCGGGAAGACAGGTGAGGGCTTCCGGCATCTTTCTGGAGGAAGGGAAGATTGAATCATTTCTTGAGACAAACATCCGGACTTTGATTATCAGCCTGAGGGATATCAATGAAGTGGATGAGGAAAAATTTTTTGAGAAATATTCCTGCCTGGAGCAGATTTTATCACAGGACCCGGAAGGGGTCTATCAGAAGATGGATTTGGAATCCAGGGGCATGTACCGGGGAGTCATTGTCAAATTATCGCTCCGTTACCGGCTGATGGAGGAAAAGATAGCGAAAGACTGCCTGGAACTGGCGGTTCAGGGAAGGGAGGACCTGCATTGTTCCCATCATGTGGGAGCCTATCTTTTGGGAAAAGGCTATCCGATTCTGAAGGCCAAGACATTAGGAAAACCGATCCCCAAACGCATAAAGGAAAAAAGGAATGTAAAAGGCTTCCTTTATTTTTTAACCCTGTTCCTGATCACTGCGGGGCTGAGCGCCTGTCTGCTC
>JAEXAZ010000161.1 GCA_023394255.1 Bacillota bacterium
TTACAATCCACTGCACCAGTTTGATGGAAAGGATTCCGAACAGCATGGAACTGAAAAATCCAACCAGGATCACCGAAAGGGGAAGTCCGGTACTGCCCGCCTCCACAGCATCCTTCGCTTCCAGAACAATCGCGCCGAGAACAGCGGGAATGCCGAGAATAAACGAATAGGCCACAGCATAGGCGCGGTCAAATCCGCAGAGCAGCCCGGCGGTAATCGTGGAACCCGAACGGGAAATGCCCGGCATGGTGGCAAAAAGCTGCGCGCCGCCCACCGCCAGCGCGTCCCGCGCGGTCATGGAACCGGCTTTTTTCCGCCCTTTATCCGCGCCATAGGCAAACATCAGCAGGGTCCCGGTGATTAAGAAGCAAAATCCTTCCACAATAATGTCCCTGTCCTCGGAAAAAGAGGCAATGATATCCTTAAACAGGAACATCAGAAACAGCGGCAGAAGGGAAAGCACCAGAAACAGCAGCATTTTGCGCTGGGGACGCATCTGTTTTGCGTCAAATCTGCCGGTAAACAGATCATGGAGCAGGGAAAAGGCTTCCCGAACCAGCCCCCAGATCGTTTTCCGGAAAACAATGCAGACGGCGACCAGTGTTCCCGCGTGCAGCAGGATGGAAAACAGAAAACCGGATTCCCCGCTGTTCCCGGTGAAATATTGAAACAAAGAGAGGTGTCCGGAACTGGACACCGGCAAAAACTCGGTCAGGCCCTGCAAAACGCCCTGCAAAAAAGCTTCCAACACGGTCATATGTAGAAAATCCCCTTTTCATCATTATGTACGCCGCCGTCTGATTCAAACGGCGGCAGGATTAGTTGAGTGTGCTGCCCGGCGCATACTGCGGGTCAAGATAAAGCGTCGGGTCTGTCGAAATCAGCCGTGAAACGGTAAATTTCCCGTTGATATTTACACCTTGTATCAATCCGCCGCGCATCTGCCGCGTCTCGAATTCCACAGGTTCGTCAGGAAATATCGCTTCCGGCGGAATAATCGAATGAAGAATCATTCTTTCGTGTCCTCCTCAATCATCTGGTAAAGGGCGTCGATCACATCAGCCACTCCGCCCAGCGAGTCAATCAGCCCTTCGTCCACGGCGGCCTGCCCGTCCAGCACGGTGCCGACATCCATGACAAGCTCATCCTTGTTCATCATCAGCTGACGGAACCGTTCGGGTGAAATTTTTGAGTTTGTGGTAACAAATTTTACAATCCGCTCCTGCATCTTGTCAAAATAGGAAAGCGTCTGAGGAATTCCAAGCACCAGCCCGTTCATCCGCACAGGGTGGATTGTCATGGTGGCGGACGGGACAATGAAGCTTTTGCGCGCGCTGCATGCCAAAGGGACCCCAATGGAATGGCCGCCGCCAAGCACCAGCGAAACGGTGGGTTTGCGCATTCCGGAAAGCAGCTCGGCGATTGCAAGCCCGGCTTCCACATCGCCGCCCACCGTATTGAGGATGATCACAAGGCCTTCAATTTCCGGGTCCTGCTCAACTGCGACCAGTTGAGGAATCACATGTTCATATTTAGTGGTCTTGTTTTGGGCGGGCAGGATAAAATGACCCTCCACCTGGCCGATAATGGTCAGGCAATGGATCACATGCTTGCCTTTGCGCGTGGTCACGCCGCCGGTCTCCACGATTTGCTGAGTTTGGTCTTCACTGCCGTCCCCCTGCCCGTCGTCCTGCTCGGGTTCCTGTTCCTTCTGCGGGGTGTCCGGCTCGTCGTTTTCCGCCCTCAAGCCGCGGTCGTCAAATGCTTTCAAATCGAATACCTCCTTCAAATCGGTAACGACTTTAGCTTTGACAAATCTTCATGAAAACATGCGGCAAAACATACAAGATAATTATAACATCCATGTATTAAATGTCAAACGAAAGGGCGCGAAAAAAGGGACGGCAAAACGGCCGTCCCGCCCTGGAATTTATGACGGATAAAAAGGATAAATTAATAGTTGGAAAGTCCGAGAAGGGACTCGTCTTTCTCAATCCATTCCTCTGATACATTAAATACACGGTAGTGGTCGCGGTCATCCCGCACGATGACAGTGGTAATGCCCGCGTTGATAATCAGGCGGGTGCACATGGAACACGGGCAGGCATTTTTCACATAGTCCCCCGTGTCAAATTCTTTGCCCACCAGATAAAGGGTCGCGCCCAGCATTTCCGCACGGGAAGCGTGGATGATCGCGTTCATCTCCGCGTGGACGGAACGGCAGAGTTCGTAACGCTCTCCGCGGGGGACGTTGAGTTTGGCGCGGGTGCAGTAGCCAAGGTCGCAGCAGTTTTTGCGCCCCCTTGGCGCGCCGACATAGCCTGTGGAAACAATCTGGTCATTTTTCACGATGATCGCACCGAAATTCCGGCGCAGGCAGGTTCCGCGTTCGATAACGGTTTCGGCAATATCCAGGTAATAGTTGGTTTTATCGCGTCTTGTCATATCGGTTCACATCCTTTATAATAGAACTGTTCTGTCAGCCTTCGATGAGGGAATTTAATTTATTATACACTGCGGCGGCGGGGCAGGCAAGAAGTACATGTTCAAAAACAGAAAAGATTGGAGAATCTATGGAGAATCTTTCCAATATCGGCGTGATCCGTGCGGTCATGCAAAGGCATGGGTTTACATTTTCCAAAGCCCTGGGCCAGAATTTTCTGATCAACCCGACGGTCTGCCCCCGTATGGCGGAACTGGGCGGCGCAAAACCCGGAGTGGGAGTCATCGAGATCGGAGCGGGTGTCGGCGTATTGACAAAGGAACTTTCCAAACGCGCGGATAAAGTGGTCTGCATCGAGATTGACGACCGTCTGCTCCCTGTATTGGATGAGACGCTCTCGGAATGCGCAAATGTCGAAATTGTCCATGCCGACGTCATGAAAGTCGATCTCCGGGCGCTGATTGAGGAAAAGTTCCGGGGTATGGAAGTCGTTGTATGCGCAAACCTTCCTTATTATATTACATCACCGATTTTGATGGCCCTGCTGGAGCAGAGACTGCCTGTCCGGTCGATCACCGTGATGGTGCAGAAAGAGGCGGCGCGGCGGCTCTGCGCAAAGCCGGGCACGCGGGAGGTGGGCGCGGTTACAATTGCCGTGCGCTATTACAGTGAGCCGAAGGTGCTGTTTCAGGTTTCACGGGGAAGCTTTTTGCCATCGCCGGATGTGGATTCCACGGTCATCCGTCTGGATATTCATGAAAAGCCCGCGGTCGACGCGGACTGTAAAACTTTTTTTAAAGTGGTGCGCGCCGCGTTTTCCATGCGCAGAAAAACCATTCTGAACGGTTTGTCAACCGGACTGTCCATTTCCAGGGAACAGGCGGCGCAGGCTCTGGAACGTGCCGGGGTGCCGTCGACGGCCCGCGCGGAGCAGCTTTCCATGGAACAGTTCGCGCAGATTGCGAACGCCCTGTAAACAAAGCGAAAAACAACCCGCCTCCGCATTGCGGAAGCGGGTTGTTTTTACTCTTCAATACTGGTTTCGTCGTTGTCGTTGATCCGGTAGCAAAGCGTCATGAGGCTGTCCCCGAGATGCACATTTTCCACGATGACATGCTCAAACACGAGCGAGAGGTCGTAATGGGAAAAATTCCAGAAACAGTTGACGCCAAGATGAATCAGGCGCTCGGCCGTTTCCAGCGTAACCTCTTTCGGGATGCAAAGAATCGCGGCTTTGGGGTGGTATTCTTCGCAGAAAGATTCCAGGGTCGCCATGTCCCGAACAATCAGATCGTTCACAGGCTGTCCGATTACAGCCGGGCTGGTGTCGAATATACCCTCCAGCCGGAATCCGCGGGTTTCAAAATTCATATGCTTTGCGATAGCCCGTCCGAGATTGCCGGCACCCAGCAGAATAATGCTGGTAACGCGGTTAAGACCTAAAATATTGCCGATTTCGTTATGAAGCGCGGCGACATTATATCCGTATCCCTGCTGCCCGAACCCGCCGAAGCAGTTCAGATCCTGCCTGATCTGAGAGGCGGTCAGACGCATGAGCTGTGCCAGCTCACGAGAGGAAATACGAGTGACGTCTTTTTTCAGTAAATCGCCCAAAAAGCGGTAATACCTGGGAAGGCGCTTAATTACTGATAAAGAGACTCCTTCGTGTTTTGGCATAACACCGATTCTCCTTTTTCTTTATGCACATAATTTCGTGCATATGAGTCCATATATCTATGATAATTTTATGACAAAACCGTCAAAATGTCAATCTTTTTTACAGTTGCCTTAGCGGAGCAGGCCCGCGTCCATGCAGAGCTTTGCAGTAAGCTGAAGAAACTGCTTTGCCGCGTTCAGCCGCCGCCACACGGTGGAAACGCTTACCTGTAATTGCCGCGCCGCCTGTTCGATTGTAAGCCCCTCCTGATAATACAAAACCACGGCTTCCCGCTGTCCGGCGGGCAGCGCTTTGATCGCCGCCGAAAGAAACCGGCGGTAAGCGTCAAGCTCCCTGCTGTTGTCCGCCTCTGCGGAATCCGCTGAAATCCGCTCAAAATCGGAAAGAGAAAAGGTCCTGCGCTTTTTTTGAAACATGGATGCCTCCTGTCAGTCATTGTAATAATTCCGCAGATATCCCATTACAGTGCGCATGTCGAGCAGCTCGGCATAGAGCAGATCGATCCGTTTCTGCATCGCAAAGGCTTTTTCACCGCGCGCCGTCGGAAGCTCCGCCCGCAGCGCCGCGATCCGGTCCTGAAGCCGGTCGGCTGCCGCATGGTATTCGTCGGAAAGCTGTTTTAAATTCATTTTCACCCCTCCTGTATCACAAATCGTGTAGAACATTTGTTCTAATTTCAAAGTAACACACGATTTGTGTTATGTCAACCGAAAAAATCGAAAAAAATAAAATTTAATGGTTGCATTTCCACACGTTATGTGATAATATCGAACCAGTGAGGTGATCGCAATGATCGGGAACAGGCTGAAAGCGCTGCGCAAAAAGCGCAATTTGACGCAGCAGGAGCTGGGGGCTGCTTTGGGGGTATCCGCCAGCACCATCGGCATGTACGAACAGGGCAGGCGGGAGCCGGACCATAAAATATTAACCGCCCTCTGCCGCCTGTTTGATGTTTCGAGCGACTATTTCCTGTTGGGCGGCCCCGCGCCCGGCGATCCCCCGCCAAATGCAGAACTTCATGAGGTAATTGATGAATTCCGCAGCCGTCTGATGAATCAGGAAGGGCTGATGTTTCAAGGCGTGCCGCTTTCTGACGAGGATATCGCGCAGGTGGTCAATGCGATTGAGATTGGTACGATGGTGGCAATGAATAAGCTGCGCCGCAAACCTCCGGACGGCGGGAATAGTGAAAACTGACAGGAGGATTTCATGGAAGCCATTAAAAATACCGCGGTTGGGCTTGCCGCACGTTTTGGCACTTCCGATCCGTTTGAGATCTGCGAAGGGCTTGACGTTTGTGTACTGCGGGCTGCACTTCCGCAAACGATCCGGGGATTTTACACTTTTATCATGGGCATTCAGATGATCTACCTGAATGCCGGACTCTCTGACGGACGGGAACGGAGGGCCGTGTGTGCCCATGAGCTTGGGCATGCGGTACTGCATGCCGGCCATAATTTCCTGTTTTTGAAGGAGAATACCGGTTTCATAGCCGCCCGGTTTGAACGGGAAGCCGATTTATTTGCCGGTTATCTGCTGCTGGACGAGCAGACGGTTTACGACTGCCGCTGCAATGGGTGGACGGCAGGCCAGATTGCACATATGACTGCCCTGCCCGAGCAGGTAGTGGATTATTGTTTCAAAAACTAAAACCAAACTCCGCGGCAAAATTTGCCGCGGAGTTTTTTGAAAATCCCCTTGCAATTGCTCTTAGATAGTGATATATTTATCTCATTAAGTGATAAATATATCACTATCTAAGGAGTGCGGATAGAATGAAGCATACAGTTAAAAAGCAGAGCATGTGGATGGGGTTTCTGGGGCTTTTTGGATTGCAGGGATTCTCCTATTTCTGGACGGGGAAGGCAACCGATCTGTGCGCGTTTGCGTGGTTTGCCTATTTTTCCTATTTCTGGCTGGCGAAGCTCCATGTGGATCTGCCGGATGAACGGTACCGGGAAGACGTCAAGACGGCAAAAGCGTTCGCGTTTCAGATCGCCTCGTTTGAACTGTTTGTGCTGTTCCTGCTGGTATTGATATTGCCGGAAAACAGCACGCTCCTGACACTTGCCGTTTCAATTTGCGTTGCCGTGCTGATTCTTTCCTATGCGGCCAAACTATATCAGCTGGAGGAAAAATAGAAGCCATGGAGGAATTTATCTGCAATTTAAAAAAATACCGGCAGCTGGCAGAAATGACACAGGAGGAGCTGGCGTCCAGGGTTCATGTCCGCCGGGAGACCATTATCCGGCTGGAAGCAGGAAAATATAACCCATCCTTAAAACTGGCGATCGATATTTCCCACGCGGTAGGGGCGCCGATCGAGGAACTGTTTATTTTTCCGGACTGCGGCTGACAGGAACAAGCGCCTGTCCGGTTCAGACAGGTGCTTGTTCTGTATCTTTAGGAGAAAAATGAAAAAACAGATTCAGATCATGCATCTCAGCGCTTCGGTCAGCCGCCGGACATTTTCCGGTGTCTGAGGGTCGATAAAGGGGCTCTCCAGAATGCCGTTTTTCAGCTTCAGCAGGTTTTCCTCGCTGGGTTCCACATGGATGTCGTGCAGGGAAGCGGGCATGCCCATTTCCCGCATCAGTGCCTTGAATTCCGGCACCTTTTCGGGGGTCCGGTTATAATAGAGCTGCGCAAGCAGCCCGACAGCCACGATTTCGCCATGCAGATAGTCTTTCGCTTCCCGTGTGAAATAGGTGCGGATACGTTCATAGATTTCATGACCGATTGCCGACTGGCCAAACCCTTTCGAAATTCCGCTGATCATGCCGGTCACCGCAAGGTTGATAAAGGTGACATCCTGGACGGCTTTTGTCATCCGGTTGGCTTCCACGTCCTGATATGCCGTTCTGGCAAGCCGCAGCAGCTCCCGGTAGGTGTACTCCGCAAGCGTGTAAGAAGTAAACAGATCAACCGGGAAGTCCTTCAGCGTAATTACCGGATGTCCGTTTTTAATTTCGATCAGTTTTGCCATGGCGTCTAAAATACCGGCGCTGACATACCGGGGCGATTCATGGACGATAATGTCCATATCCACCAGAACGGCGGATACTTCAAATTCAAAACGCAGGCTGCCCAAAGAAGCCCCCGCTTCCGTATACATCACGCTCAGCGGGGTGAACGCCGCGCAGGTTGCAATGGAGGTGGGGATGCTTACGACGGGGCACCCGGAAAAATAAGCGATTGCTTTGGACAGATCCATGATTTTTCCGCCGCCGACACCGACGATCACGTCAAAACCTTCCGCCCTGACGGTTTCGGCTGCGGCCTTCGCTTTTTCATAAGTGTTTAGGCCCGAATATTCCTCAAACGTGTGGTCGAGGCCCGCTTCGATCAATCCCTTTTCAAGCCGGCCCTTTGCCACGGCCAAAGCGCGCGGCCCGCCGATCAGATAGGCTTTTTTCCCGATGCGCAGGAGTTCTTTGCCCGCTTTTTCCAGGACGCCCTCCCCCTGAATATAACGCCCCGCCCCAAATTTATAGGCTTCGTCTAATACCACTGCCATATTGTTATCACCTTTCAAAACCACATACGTGGCTGGATTATCTTTCATTGCCGGATCTTTTCTTCGGGCCGCTCTGATGTTCAGCCGAATTTCAGGATGCAGTAATTGCTGCATAATCGATTTAAGCTGAACGACGTCCGACGACGTATCTTTCTGGCTAATCGTACCCAGAAAAGAAAGCCCTGTCAAGTGATAAAATCAAAAATTGTGGATATTACTGCATTCCAAAATAATTTTCTGTACAAATCAAACAAAATCTGTGCAACCAAAAAGCCGCCGAAATCGGCGGCTTTTTGGTTTTACTGAGCGGATTCCATCTTGTTCTGAATAGATTCCATGCACTGCCGATTCAGCATCGTATGGCACAGCATGGCGCTGCGTGCCGCGTCGGGGTCGTGCCGCTCAATGGCATCCACCACTTCGCGATGGTGCTTCAGCGTGTCCGGCCAGTATATGCGGTTGCTCAGGTCCATAAACAACGCGATGCCTTTGTTTATAATTGGGATTAGGTTGGGCACAACAATATTTTTTGTGCTGCGGGCGATACAGGTATGCAGTTCGACATCGTATTCCTGATAATCTTCCCCCAGAGGGGCCAGCCGTTCTATTTCCGCGCACAGCCTGCGCATTTCCGCCACATCGTCAAGGGTGGCGCGCGCAGCGGCCATTGCCGCAATCTGCGGCTCGATCATGACACGGATGTCCTGCATATCAGTGGCCAGCTTATGCTTATCACGGATAAAAGTCAGCCCCAGCGGATCATCACTGACGCCAACGCGCTCTGTGACAAAGGTCCCTTTTCCGCGGCGGATCTCCAGCACATTGCGGGAAACAAGCAGCTTGACCGCTTCGCGCACGGTACCCCGTCCGACGTTCAACCTCTGTGCCAGATCAAATTCGTTCGGCAATTTGTCACCCGGCTTCAGCCGACTCTCCTGCACCATTTGAATAATTTGGCTGGAAACTCGCTCGGTCAGCGGTTTTCCGTTATCGAAAATCACTTCAAACATTTTAAAAACCCCTAGCCAACAATCTTGTCATTGAAAAACACAGCGTAATTTGTGAATACATCATACATCATCCGACAGCGAAAAACAACCTGTCTTGAGTTTTATCCAAAAAATAATTGTGTCCACAATAGAAATTTGTGAGGAATTTCGGGTATGGTCATGGCGGATGCCCGGATTGTTCTCTGACGGGCAAAACCGGGCTATGCGTGTATAATCCTGTGGAATTGGTAGGATGTCTCGAGAGAAAAACCCCAAATTAATGAAATCCGTGGAACGAATCAACGGATTTGCCGCAGATCAGATTAAAAGACAATAGCGATTTACACAAAAAAAGAAAAATTAATACAGCGAATCAAACAATCTTGCTTGAAAATGATTGACAGAAAGAAAACGAACTGCTAGTATTGGGCAGTGAGGTTACGACATATGACGTCGTGCAACAAAAGTGCATTTTGCCGCGGAGAACCGAATGATGCAGGACTTCATGCATGTACGTAACGCCATTTTTCAGAACAGGCGTGGCTGCTCTGACATCAAGTATAAAGGAGAGTTTTAACATGAAAAGAACAATGGCTACCGTTATTGTTGCCGCTATGGTACTGTCGGCGTTTGCCGGCTGCGGCAGCAAACAGGCACAAACCCCCGCTTCTTCCGCTGACGCGTCCGCGCCGGCCGCTTCCGCCGGCTCCGAGGCAACCGATTCCTCCGCCGCTTCGGGCGACGTCATCAAGCTGAAGCTCGGCATGGTCGATCCTGAAAACTCGAACTACTATAAAGGCGCGCAGGCGATTGCGGAGGAAGTCAAAAAGGCAACCGACGGCAAAGTTGAAATCACGATTTACGCGGGCGGCCAGCTGGGCAATGAGCGCGACATGTACGAAGGTGCACAGATGGGGACCATCGACATCTGCACAGCCGCTTCCGCGGTGCTCACTTCCTTTGTCCCTGAAATGGCGGTTCTGGACCAGCCGTTCCTGTTTGCCAACGCCGATGAGGCCCACAAGGTGATCGACGGCAAGCTTGGCCAGCTGATCGCGGAAAAGACCGCGGCACAGGGCGTACATTTGGTGGGCTGGATGGAGTCCGGATTCCGCAACGTATTTTCCGTAAAACCAATTGAAAAGATTGAAGACTTCAAGGGTGTCAAGATCCGCACGATGGAAAATGATATCCACATGGCGGCTTTCAACGCACTGGGCGCAATTGCTACCCCAATGGCTGCGGGCGACCAGTTCACAGCTTTGCAGCAGCATACCATCGACGCCGCTGAAAATGCTACCGCAAATGTTCTGGCAAACAACTTCTACGAAATTACCAAGAACATCACCCGCTCCCAGCACCTCTTTGTTTTCATCGGTGTGGGCGTTTCCGATAAGGCCTGGAACCAGATTCCGGACGATCTGAAAGACAAATTCACCGAGGGCGTGAAAGCGGGCTGCGACAAACAGCGCCAGTATCTGGTGGAAGCCAACGAGGCTGCTGAAAAAGAGTTGACCGAAAAAGGCGTTACCTTCCATGACATCGACACCGCTACCCTCCAGGCGGCCGTCCAGCCCGCTATGGAGCAGTTCAAGGACAGAATGCCCCAGGAATGGCTGGACGCCATTGCTGCCGACAAAGCTGCATAATCTAAGCCGATTCAGGTTTTCGATTGGGGATGCGCAGGCATCCCCAATCGAAATGTTTTAAGGAGGAGACTACATGAAGAAAGTCCTTGGCTGGCTGCAAAAGATAGAGAATTTCATCCTTGTGGCAACCTTTGTCGTGATGGTAATCGCCTCGTTTGCGCAGGTTGTCAACCGCAATTTGGTTCACGCGGGAATCTCCTGGTTTGAGGAACTTGCCCGTTACTGCATGGTTTATATGGCGCTGCTGGCCGCTGAGGCCGGCCTTCGTGACGGTACGCAGATTTCCATTACTGCGGTGACCGATCATTTACACGGCATTACGGCAAAAATCGTACGCGTGATTGCGCAGCTGGTCGTAATTGGTTTTTCCGCGGT
>JAEXAZ010000172.1 GCA_023394255.1 Bacillota bacterium
GCTTCGGAGTCAGCTCAAAAATTTCCATCGGGAACGGATGGTCTTCCACAACGGGAATCTTCTTGCCGGTCAGTTTTTCAATTTCTTTCAGGCTCTCCTTTTCATCGAAACAGCAGAACGAGATGGCTGTCCCCCCAAGACCGGCCCGTCCGGTGCGCCCGATACGATGGACATAGGTCTCCGGTATATTCGGCAGGTCATAGTTGATCACATGGGACAGCTCGTCGATATCAATGCCCCGCGCCGCGATATCAGTCGCAACCAGCACGCGGATATCCCCGTTCTTAAATGCGTTCAGCGCATTCTGCCGTGCGTTCTGGCTTTTGTTTCCGTGAATCGCCTGTGCGTGGACGCCGCCTTTTTCCAGTTCCCGCACCACGCGGTCAGCCCCGTGTTTCGTAAAGGTAAACACCAGAACGGAAACCAGCGCGGGGTCTTTCAGCAGATAAAGCAGCAGCTTGCGCTTATTGGCCTTATCCACATAATAAAGCGTCTGTTCAATGCGGTCGACAGTCGAAGACACCGGTGTGACAGCGACCCTGACGGGATCGGTCAGAATCCTGTCGCAAAGCTGCATAATGCTGTCCGGCATTGTGGCCGAAAAGAAGAGGGTCTGCCGCCTGGACGGAACGCGGGCAATTATTTTCTCCACATCATGGATAAATCCCATGTCCAGCATCCGGTCGGCTTCATCAAGCACCAGCGTCTCAACATTTTGCAAATCGATATATCCCTGGCCGATTAAATCGTTCAGCCTTCCCGGTGTGGCCACCAGAATATCGATCCCGCGTTTGAGCTCGTCTACCTGCGGGTTCTGTGAAACCCCTCCAAAGATCACCGCCGTACGCAGGCGCAGATAATGTCCGTATGCTTTGAAGCTGTCACAAATTTGCAGGGCAAGCTCGCGTGTCGGGGTCAGGATCAGCGCCCGGATGACCCGCTGCCGTCCGCCCGCGGGTTTTTGGGCGGTGAGACGCTGTAAAATCGGAATTGCAAAGGCGGCGGTCTTTCCTGTCCCCGTCTGGGCGCAGCCGAGGACGTCGCGGCCGGCAAGCGCCGGCGGGATTGCCTGTTCCTGAATGGGGGAGGGGTTTCTATATCCTTCATCCTGCACGGCGCGCAGAATCGGTTCAATTAACTGTAGTTCCTCAAATTTCATATACAACCTGTTTCTTTCGTTATTTTTACTATTTATTTTTAATAAGCATTATAACATATTCTTATGCAGTATGCCAAGCTATTTCAAATTTATCTTGCTTTCGTGCGGAAAATGCCGGTTGGGGCCCGTATTGTTTGTCCGGCAGGCTTATGGTATAGTATTACCAATCCATCAAAACCTATCGGGAAAAATCCGGAAAGGGGCGGTATGTTATGATAAACCCGGACAGGCACGACGAACTGCACAATCCCAACCTGCAGCGTATATTCGAATGTATCCGCCTTGGCGGGCCTATGACGAAAAAGCAGATCCAGTCCGCTGCCGGGCTCAGCTGGGGCAGTGTTTCCGCACTCTGTGCCGACCTGCTGAAACGGGAGATTTTGTGCGAAGAAAAGGCGCCGCAGGCGACCGCGGGCCGTACCCCCGTATGTCTGGCGGTCAACAGCAAAAAACATCTGCTGATCGGCCTGGACGCCGGTTTTGATCATATGACGGCGGTCATTGCCGACCTGACCGGCCGAACGGTTCTCTGTGAGAACCGTTCCGTTCCCGACAGGAGCGGGAAACAGATTCTGCCGGATATACGGGCAGCCGTCCGGTCTGTCCGGGAACAGGTTACGCAAGGCTCCGTCGTGGGGATCGCCGTTTCCCTTCCTGGACACACGGACGCTTTCCGGGGAGGGTCCGTATGGGCGCATCTGTTCGGAAATTTCGAGCCCGAGCGGCTCAGCCTCATTTTGGAAGAGGAATTCGGGGTGCCGGTGCTTTTGTGTCACGCCCCTGATTCCATGGCTTCGGCGGAGCACCTTTTCGGAGCCGCGCGTGATGTAACTAATTTTCTGTTTATCCAGCTGTCTCTCGGAATCGGCATGGGCATTATGTCGGACGGACAGATCTACCGCGGAAAAAACGGGTCCGCCGGCGAACTGGGGCATATGACCATGAATCCGCGCGGGGAACGGTGCCACTGCGGCAACTATGGCTGCCTGGAAACCTTTTCCTCCGTGGAATCCATCCTGCGCCGATGCACAGAAGCAGTTTACGCAGGCAAGGCCCCCCTGCTGCGCCGCCATCTGGATTCGGGCGGGCAGCTTACTCTGCCGGCGGCGGCAGAGGCGGCGCGCTCGGGAGATTCTTCCATTAAAAATATTTTTTTGAAAGCGGCACATTACGCGGGAATTGCCGTCGCAAACGCCATCAACCTGATGGACCCCGACGCGGTGGTGCTCGGCGGGGAGCTGTCCGGCTACCGCGATATCTTCCTTGGCCGGCTGACAGACACGGTAAAAAGCCACGTTTGGAGCGGCAAAACCGACCTTCGGGCCGCGCAGCTTGGAAGCAGCGCGGCGGCAGCCGGCGCGGCTTCGCTGCTGGCCCCCTCCGTTTTTTCAAAGCTCTGCGAATCAGGTGCCGTGGGTATATCCTCAAAAGATGTCACATAAACTGAATTATCCTGAATTTAGGTGTGATAGAATTGAAACGGATCAATCAGGCGATATTCACGCTGTCCCTGGCACTCATGATTTCTTTAAGCGGCTTGATCACGCATATCGCCGTTCCGGCGGAGGCACCGGCTGATCCACAGGCGGTAGCCCTGCCGATTGTGATGTACCATCACATTTTAAAAGAGCAGGCCCGGCTGAACGCCTACACGATTTCACCGGATGAGTTCCGGCAGGATCTGCAGTACCTCAAGGACAACGGGTATCAGTCCATCCTGATTCAGGATCTGATCGATTATGTAAACGGCGAAGCGGAGCTGCCGGAAAAGCCGGTGATGATTACGTTTGACGATGGGTATGAAAGCTTTTATGAATACGCCTTCCCGATCCTGAAGGAAATGAAGTTCCGGGCGGTTTTCTCCGTGGTGGGGACCTATGTCGACCAGTATTCCTGCATCGACGATCACCATATCTGCTATTCCCACTGTACATGGAACGAGCTTGCCTTATTGCAGAAAAGCGGGATTGTGGAGATACAGAACCATTCCTACAACCTGCATCTGCTGGCAAACGGCCGGAGAGGCGCAAAAAAGGCCTGGAACGAAAATAATTCGGATTACCGCCAGGTGCTGATCTCCGATATTGGGAAAATGCAGGACGAATGCCGGGATCATTTAGACGGATGGCTGCCGACCGCGTTCGCCTATCCGTACGGACAGATCAGTGACGAAGCGCTCCCGATCCTGAAAGAGCTGGGGTTTCAAGCCGCGCTTACCTGCACGGAAAAGATCAACTATCTGACGGGCGATCCCGACGAGCTTTACCGTTTGAACCGCTTTAACAGGCCGCACGGAACAAGTTTCCAGACCATTTTAGAAAAAGCATCCAGAAAGAACCGATAAAATAAGCCTGCCGCCCGCGATTTTCCAATCGCTATGCGGCAGGCTTTCCGTTACTGAACGCTTAGGCTTTTCCTGCGCAGCCGAGCACTTCATTGATCTTGTGCGCCACCATTGCCTTAACAGCCGCGCGGGCGGGTGTCAGGTATTGGCGCGGGTCGAAGTGGCTGGGGTTTTCCGCCATATATTTACGGATCGCGGCGGTCATTGCGACGCGCACATCGGAGTCAATGTTGATTTTGCATACCGCGGAACGGGCGGCCTGACGCAGCATTTCTTCCGGAATGCCGATTGCATCGGGCATTTCCCCGCCGTACTGGTTGATCACCTTCACCAGATCCTGCGGAACGGAGGACGCCCCGTGCAAAACGATGGGGAAACCAGGAAGCCTTCTGCTGACTTCCTCAAGAATATCGAAGCGGAGCTGCGGCTTCTGGCCGGGTTTAAATTTATAAGCGCCATGGCTTGTACCGATTGCGATTGCCAGAGAGTCCACTCCGGTCTTGGTGACAAACTCCTCAACCTCGGCGGGATTGGTATAGGAAGCGTCTTCCGCTTTTACATGCACGGCGTCTTCAATACCGGCGAGCTTTCCGAGCTCCGCCTCAACCACAACGCCGTGGTCATGGGCGTATTCCACCACTTTTTTGGTCTCCGCAATATTTTCGGCAAAGCTGCGGGCGCTGCCGTCGATCATAACGGAGGAAAACCCGCCGTCGATGCAGGATTTGCAGATTTCAAAATCAGCGCCGTGGTCCAGATGCAGCGCAATCGGGAGATCCGTTTCCAGAATCGCGGCTTCCACCAGCTTGACGAGGTAATTATGTTTGGCATACTTGCGCGCTCCGGCAGACACCTGCAGAATCACAGGCGCTTTCAGTTCCGACGCAGCTTCGGTGATGCCCTGCACAATCTCCATGTTATTCACATTGAACGCACCGATTGCATAGCCGCCCTCGTATGCTTTTTTGAACATTTCGGTCGTAGTAACCAACGGCATATTAACAGCTCCTTCAGTTTGTCTATTTAGTTGTTTGTGTTATTATTATATCATACATTGCCCGGAATTCAATGTATATTGCAAGGCCGCCGGACGAATTTCATAAAATGACTGCAAATCCATGATATCCAACTCGGGTTTCGTCTAAAATACAACAAAATTTTACCTTTTTTATAAAAACGGCAGGCCGTGCGTCAAAGATGCACGGCCTGCCGCTGGGGTGCCGCCTAAAGTTATTCGTAACGCAGCGCTTCAATCGGGTCCAGCTTAGAAGCTTTATTCGCGGGATAATAGCCAAAGAATATGCCGATTGCCATGGAAAAACCGACCGCAACGGCCACAACCAGCGGCGACGGCCAGCCCGGCGCACCAAGCAGGACGGACCCGAGCCTTCCGAGCGTTGTGCCAAGCAGCACACCGATGACGCCGCCGATCAGGCAGATAATCATTGACTCCACGATAAACTGGATGCGGATGGCGCTGTTCTTGGCGCCAAGCGCTTTGCGGGTCCCGATTTCACGGGTTCGCTCGGTCACCGATACCAGCATAATATTCATGACCCCGATTCCGCCCACCAGAAGTGAAATGGCAGCGATCACAGAGATCGCCAGTTTCATGGTATCCATCACGCCGGTCATCTGCCCAATCATGCTGTCCATGCTTTCCGCCTGAACCGACACATATTTGTTGCTGCGGTAAAACCTGCGGTTAAAATACTGTGCGGTCTGATCGGCAAACAGCTTGGTGTCCGTTACTTCTCCTGATGCTTTCACCTGCATACTGTAATACCCATCATCCCCGCTGGTAATCTGTCGGGCAACCGGCTGGGGGATAAAGATGTTGGTCGTGGTATCGCCGGTCATCGTGGACATGATGCCCGATACTTCATAACGGTAAACGCCGACGACCGTAAAGGTATACGTCCCCTGAGCCAGCCGAAGCTTCACCTCGCGCCCCAGCACTTTCTGGTACGGAACATTCGGAAACAGCTTATCCACGAACCTGTCCGACAGCACCGCCACATATTTCGCACCGGAAACCTCCCGGTCGTTCAGGAAATGCCCCGCAACCAGCGGTACATTCTGAATTTTAATGGCGCCCGCGTTGGTGCCGATGACATCCCCCTGTGCGCGGTTGTGCCCGTTCATCGCCTGTCCGGAACCCACATAAGTGGAAATTGCCCATGCCTCAATTTTGCTGCCGAAGGATTCCTGATACTGCACAATCATATCATCCGTGATATAGTCGCTTTCTCCCCATTCATGGCTGTAATTGACATTACCGTATTCGTCCGCCTTATCGGCAAGGCGAATCTGAATGCTGTTCGCGCCCAAATCATTGAACAGCTGTGTCACAGAATTGGTCATCGAGTCTCCGACGGTGACAATGGTAATCACAGAGCTGATACCGATGATAATTCCGAGCATCGTCAGCAGGGCGCGCATCTTGTTGGCGCGAAGGCCGTTGACGGCCAGAAAAATATTCTCAAACAACTGCATGGAAGGCTTCCCTCCTCTCGCAGCCGACCACTCTGCCGTCACTGAGCGTGATGACCCGTTCCGTTTCGGCTGCCAATTCCGGGTTATGCGTGATCAGGACGATCGTTTTGCCCTGCTCGCGGTGCAGGGTATGGAATAGGTCCATAACCAGACGTCCGGTCGTTGTGTCGAGCGCGCCGGTCGGTTCATCCGCCAGAATGATGGCGGGGTCGTTCGCCATCGCGCGCGCAATGGCCACCCGCTGTTTTTGTCCTCCGGAAAGCTCGCTGGGCTGATGCCCCATCCGCTCGGTCATTTCCACCAGATCCAGCAGCATTTTCGCGCGGGCGGTCCGCTTGCCGAGCGGCATATTGGCATAGAGCATCGGAAGTTCCACATTTTTCAGCGCCGATGTGCGCGGAATCAGATTGAAGGTTTGGAATACAAACCCGATCTTGCAGTTGCGGATATCCGAAAGCAGGTCGTCCGGGACATCCTCCATCGGGACGCCGTCCAAAACATAAGTGCCCTCAGTCGGGCGGTCAAGCGCCCCGATGATATTCATCAAAGTTGATTTTCCGGAGCCGGACGCCCCCACGATGGATATAAA
>JAEXAZ010000198.1 GCA_023394255.1 Bacillota bacterium
ACCTTGCGCACCGGAGCGCCGAAGCTGCCAAACAGACGGAAGATTTGATTCGCGCAAGCATCGCAAAAGTAAAAGACGGCTCCTCCATCGCATCCAAAACCGCGGAAGTGTTTGAGGATATTCAGTCCGCCGTGGATGTTACCTCGGACCTGAGCGGAACAATTGCGGGGCTTTCCCAGACACAGTCCGACGGTATCAGCCGTATCGCTTCTTTGATCTGCGGGATTTCCGACGTCATGGAAAGTAGCGCGGCCAACGCACAGGAGGTTTCGGCAATCAGCGATACCCTCAGCGGGCAGGCCGACACACTGGCGCAGCTGATGAGGCAATTCCGCCTGAAGGGCAGCGGCGATCCGGAACTGGAGAAAAAGCGGGTCTCGGTAATCAACAAATCCGCGCGCGCCTTAATGGAGCAGTTAAAATCCCGTCTGCCGGAAGCGGCCCCCTCTGAATATGACAAACTGATCCGGTCGCTTGTAAACAGCGCGTCCAATATTGAATGCATCTACCTCATCAACGGTGACGGCACGCAGGTCAGCAGCACTGTCATGAGCCGTGAATCCGCTTCGGCCGTCTCCGGTGAGTTCAAGCCCGCCCAGAAGGGGGATTTCCATACCACCAAAAAATATTTCACCAAAGCGCTGCGCCTGGGCGGAGAGGTTTATCAGTCTGAGGAATATATTTCCGGCGCCACCGGCGGATTATGCCGCACCTATTCGAGCCTGTGCCAAACCGCAGAAGACGATGTTATTATCTGCATTGATATGGCATACCCGATTCAGACTTTGGAGCAATCCGCCGGTCGTCTGCGAAAATAAAACATCAAAAACAGGCATTGGGGGCACGGCCCCAATGCCTGTTTTAATATTTAATCCGTCTTATTTTTTCAGATACAGCTCATATTGTCCGTTCAGCCAGTCAGCTAGTTCCGACAAGCCGTGAGTATCCAAGGGATACTCCTCGGATGCTGCCGGCTCGCTTTTTTCACTGCACAGCTTTCCATACCAAACCACCGTTTGCAGCATGCCGTCCTTAGGCGTGATTTTGTAATTAAACGCTTTCCGGCTCCCGGAATAAATATTCCCATATCCGAAATATTCCTGATCCGGAATTTTGATTGTATCTTTTTCCATTTTAAAATCCCCCGCCGTTTTTCTAAGTGTATCACAATTTCCCCGAAAAAGAAAGCCGGCAGCATATCGTAAAGTATTGTTTTTACATGAACTCTTATTTGAGATAAGAAGTAAGATATCGGTAAACCGCGTTATTGATACGCGCGGCGGAATTATAGTTTGGCCCGCCTTCCTCCGCGCCATAATTCGCAATTCCAACCACAATTCCGTTTTTGTCCATCACCGGCGCCCCGCTTTCCCCGTGCAGAACATCCAGCCGGTAAAGCAGGTCATTGCTGCGGACCTGGGATATTTTGCCGGTGGAACGGTACTGTGTAAAAGATTTATAATCGTATCCTACCAGCGAAAAAGTCCCGCCCTTTAATTGAGAAACGCTGCGGCTTTCCAGCTTGAGAGGCTGAATTCGGGCATCCCATGCTTCCTCTGCTTCAATCACCCCAAAGTCATATTTCCATTCGCCGTTTTCGCTCCATTTTTTCGGATAATGAAAAACAGAATTGTCTGCGTCTACTGTGTATTCCCCAAACGGAAGCATTTCTTCACTTGCCGCGGGATATATTGTGATCTGTTCCGCCCTTCCGCCCCGGCTTGCGTCATAAAGGCAATGCGCAGCAGTCGCCAGAAGATTTTTTCCATAGATGAACCCCGTTCCATATCCGATGCTTCCGTCCCGATAAGCGATTTTGAGACGGCAAACGGCGTTATAAGGTGACTGCTGAGGGTCCGCAACCGGTTTCCGGTCATCTTTTCCAAAGATTGTAGTCTGCATTTCCTGCGGTTTGTTCGGGACCTCCGCCGCAATAGGAACAGAAAGCATTGCCGCGGTAAAAAATACCGCCAGAAATATCCAAAACTTTTTCATAGGAATCACCTCAACTTCTATAGTAACTTTATCTGGAAATGATTTCAACTTGAAAAAGATGGCAATTATAGACCCATTTATTCGGCAATTTATAGAATTTAATATACTTGATAGATTTTTGTTGACAAATCTCTCAATTCCGCATATAGTTAATAGTAACGCTTAACCTATCGTTGAGCAATTTTAAAAAAACGAGGTATTTTACTCAATGTACGAAGACAGAACTTTAACATGCAAAGACTGTGGCGCTGAATTTATCTTTACTGCCGGTGAGCAGGAGTTCTACGCAGAAAAAGGTTTCACAAATGAGCCGCAGCGCTGCAAAGCCTGCCGTTCTTCCCGCAAAAACGCCAGAGGCGATTCTCAGGGAACCCGCCAGATGTACGAAGCTGTATGTGCTGAATGCGGAAAAACCTGCAGAGTTCCTTTTGAGCCCAGAAACGACCGTCCCGTCTACTGCAGCGACTGCTTTGCAAACAGAAGATAATCATAAACACCGTAAAAAAAGGTACGCTTTCGGGCGTACCTTTTTTTGTGTTTATTCTCAAGCTGAATGAGGGTTCTTTCTCTATATACGGTTATTTGCTAATTTTATGCCATACTCGATGGCATTGATTAAACTGAGTTCACTGGCAATCCCTTTGCCGGCCTGGTCAAATGCTGTGCCGTGGTCTACCGAGCTGCGGATAATCGGCAGCCCCAATGTAATATTAACTCCATTGACCGCTTTCCACTTCCCCGCCTGTCTGTCATACTGGAATCCGAGCACTTTCAGCGGGATATGCCCCTGATCATGGTACATGGCGACGACAATATCATAGATGCCGCCGAGCGCTTTTGAAAAAACAGTGTCCGGCGGGAGCGGCCCCTCCACGCAAATGCCCTCGGATGCCGCCTGCCGCACGGCAGGAAGGATCTCATCGATCTCTTCCCGTCCGAACAGCCCATTTTCCCCTGCGTGCGGATTGAGTCCCGCCACCGCAATCCGCGGAGACGCGATTCCAATATCCCTGCAGGCCTGATCTGCAATCCGGATGACCTTGAGCACCCGTTCCTTCTTCACACGGTCACAGGCTTCCCGCAGGGAGACATGGGTGGAGACATGCACGACACGCAGGCCGCCGTCCGCCAGCATCATGGAGTAATCTTTCGTGCCGGTATATTCCGCATAGATTTCCGTATGTCCGGAAAAATGATGCCCGGCCAGATTCATAGCTTCCTTGTTGAGCGGATTGGTGACGGTCGCGTCAATTTTCTTCTCCAGCGCCAATTCAATGACTTTTTTCACGCTGGTAAACGCGGCGTCCCCCGCCATCGCGGAAACCTTTCCGTATTCCAGCGCATCCATATCGGTATTTTTCAGGTCATATACGTCGATGGTGCCGAATTCAAACTGCGCGTCCTCAACAGCCCCAACCGGGTGAATCCCGATAGTTTTGCAGTTTACCAATGATACCGCTTTTTCCAATACCCGGGCGTCGCCCACTACAATCGGGCGGCAGGATTGATAGATCTCCTGATGCGAAAGTGCTTTAATGGTAATTTCCGGCCCAATTCCTGACGGATCTCCCATTGTAATTCCTAAAATCGGTTTAAAATTCATATTGGCCGCCGTCTCCTCCTTTTTCGTCTCAGATCACCTGACGATAGATCACCCTGATTTTTATGTGAATGGTTTACGCCGCTGAAGATATTCGATGACCTGAACCAGCGCATCGCCGATTCCGAACCCTCCCGATTTTGTGACAATCAGAGTGGAATCTGCCTCTCCGCCCGTCATTCTGCCGATCGGAATCCCCGGGGCGATTTCGTCAAGCAGTTCGATTCCAAAGGTGCAAAACGCTTTACAAATTTGTAGCGACGTATCCCCGCCCGTGGAGATGATCGCCTCCACAGGAAATCTGTTGTAAACCTCCTTCACCACTTTCCCGAGCGCTTCGACAATCTGCATTGCCTGTTTGCTTTCTTCCAAGGCATTTGGGGCAGCGGTTTCGCTTTTACGGAATAGGCTGTCCACTGTGACCAGAGCCAGCTCCCCCTTCTGCCCGATCACTTCCGTCAGACGGTCCATACACTTCTTCACCGCCTCGTCCGCGCGGCCGTTCAGAACCATTTTCGTTTCGAGCTGCACAATCGGGACCTGGAAAAGCTCCGATACTCTTTTGACCTGACAAGCCGTTTCTACGCTGCGGGAACCGATCGCGGCCAAAACCAGGCGGGCATTGTCCTTATTTTTCTTACGCGGAAACGCCGTCCCGCATCCCACCATGCTTTCATCGCCGCTGATTTGCCTGGCAAGACCCGCGGAGCCGCACAAAACCTTTTTCTCTTCAAACAGCTTCGCTGTCTCTTTAATGGTCTTCAGGTCTTCATTGGTGCAGGCGTCCAGCACAAAGACTTCCGTTCCTTCCGCCTGTTTTTCCCTCAGGAATGCCTCCAGACTTTCCGCGCCTTTTCGCACCGTATCCAGCGGTACCCCTTCTACCCTTCGTTCCATACCCCGGGCAAAAAGCTCCGCCGCATCAATCCGCAGGCCCCCAGCCTCCAGAACTCCTCCGCGGACAATCCTTCCGTTTTCCGGAAAGCTCGGCGCCACCAGCGCCAGCCTGCAGTCCATTGCGTCCATCACAGCATCCAGTTCGGAAGCCGGGTTGCCGCGCAATACAGAATCGATTTTTTTGTAGATGCAATCAATACCGCTCATCTGGCGCGTAATCGAATATACCTTCTCATACGCCTGCCGGCTGTCCAGCCACCTCGTATCCGCATTGATGGAAAGGACATCGTACTCCCTGTAGCGTTCCATATCCCCGTCTTCATGGAGGACTTCCACAATCGTAGAGAAACCGTTTTTTCTATACGGAACCGCAGAATCGCTGGCGCCGGTCAAATCATCTGCTATGATAATCATAAATTCACCTCGTTTTTCTGAAAAAACGGGCCGGCCTTTAGGCATCAGCCAAAACCCGCTATACCTTAATTAAGAAGCAAAAAACGTGCCAATCTGAGTTGCTATTCAGAAAATAGAGGATTTTTATAATATTTGCACAATAATCACAATTTATTTTTGTCGGAAAATAAAAAATAAAGCGGAGAATTGTTCGGTATTTTATACCAAAATGATTCCCCGCTTCCCCTTGCCAGATGCCGTTCTATGAATAATTGCAATTTGCAACTTTATATGTTGTAATTTGCAATCATTGTTGCAAATAACTACATCTGTGCGGCTGCCTTTTTCAGCTTTCTCCATAAAGTGGACCTGTCGATCTTGAGAATGTCGCAGGTTTTTGCCGGCGATTTTCCGCATTTCTCATATACGGAACGTATATAACGGTTTTCCAGGTTCTGAAGGCTTGGCAAATCCTCCGTCAGCGCGTCCGCCAGAGCGGGATCGTTCCCGGCTGCTTTTGTTTGTCCGGCTCTGCCGCCGTTAAGGTCGCTGAGCTTGATCATGGTATCTTCGCAAATAATGACGGCGCGCTCCACCATCCCCTGCAGTTCCCTGATATTCCCCTCGTACTCGCAGTCCATCAGATAGTGCATGGCCGCCGTGCTGAAGCCGCGGATCTCCTTAGCGTAACGTTTGCAATAGCGGCCCAGAAAATGCTGCGCGATCGCTTGGATATCCTCTTTGCGCCGGCTGAGCGGAGGGATGTAAAAGGAGAGCGTATTGATCCGGTAAAGCAGGTCGCGGCGGAAGTTCCCCTCCCGCACCATCTCCTTTAGATCCCGGTTCGTCGCGCAGACGATGCGCACATCCAGCGGGATCACCTTGCTGTCGCCCAGCCGCATGACCTCGCGTTCCTGAATCACACGCAGCAGCCGCCCCTGCAGGTCAATCGGCAGCTCGCTGATTTCATCCAGAAAAATGGTGCCCTTATGCGCCAGCTCAAAAACGCCTGCTTTGCCGCCCTTCCTGCTGCCGGTAAACGCGCCTTCCACATAGCCGAACAGCTCGCTTTCAATGATGCTGCGCGGGAGGGCGGCGCAGTTGATCGCCACAAACGGGCCGGTCCTTCTCCGGCTTTCATTGTGGATCGACTGGGCAAACAGTTCCTTCCCGACGCCGGAGTCCCCTTCAATCAGGACACAGGAATCATACCGGCTGAATTTTCTGGCAATCGAAATACAGTGCGCAATTTCCTTGCTTCGATAAATAATGGAATTGAAGGTGTTCTTTGCAACAAACCCTTTTTCCGTAAGTTGAATACGCACCTTTTTTTCCAGATTCTGCAGTTTGGTGATATCCTGAAAGACCGCAACCGAGCCTTTGTTTTCGTGATTGACCTCAATCGGGATGTTGCTGATGGTGATTTGGGTATCGTTCAGCAGGCGCACCTGATCAATCAGCGGGGTTCCCTGCGCGATTTCCGCCAGCACTGTCTCCGTACCCACGAGGTCATCGATTTTTTGCCCGATCACATCTTCGCGCGGCATGCCGAGTATTTCCTGCGCAACCGAATTGAACAGGAGCACCCTGTTCTGGTCATCGGTAGCCAGCACGCCGTCATGCACGTAGTCGATCAGCGTCATATACCGTTTCGCGCGCTCAATCTCGCACTTTGACGCTATGAGTATCCGGCTTGCCTCCTCAATCGCCGCGCAAATTGCATTTTCGCCGCTTTCCAGCATATAGCAGGTATAGCCCAGACGCTTGCAGACCCCGTTTACAACGGCGTCTCCGATAAATACAGTGATCCCCTCCCGGGCACATTGCCTGATTTTTTCGTCGACACTTTCCCCGCGTTCGATATCCACTTTTTTGACCGTCCGCACCAAATCCCTGATCAGTTCATAGCCGTACACGATATTGCGGTGTCCGACAATGGCGAGCGGCTGGTCCTGTCCGATCACATTCCGAACATTGGCAATGACGTCATAAGCGCTCGTCTGAATCTCGACAATCGGCACATTGATCGCATCCCTGATGAGCGTAAAGGTTCCCCCGCGCGAAATCAGGACCTTTGCCCCCGCGTCCACCACCTGGCTGGCGACTCTCACACCTTCCCGGAGGTCACCCTTCGCAACGTCCACATTCGTATACCCATGTTGTCTTATCAGTTCAAGCGACAAGCCATACATCTTTTCGTAGGGCGCAATCAGTACGATCTCTTTCATAGTTACAACCCCCGTAAAATTCAGCTACTGTAGAGGATCCCACAAGTGCAAAGCACGCAGTGGTATAATTGGCCATCGGGGCGGGAGCGGGCTTCGCGCGCGCATCGCCCTGGCCATAATCCGGTATAATAACCGCTTTGCGGTTATTATACCACAAGTGCAATGCACGATGAAACAGGTGCTGAACATTGGGCAAAAAAATCGAAGCCCGGCGTTTCTGATTGAAAAACCGGACTTCGATTTTATTGGTATCTGGTGAATACACCAGCTTCAGACTTTCACAGGGTCTTTTTCATCTACCGTAAATTTTGACATCATGGCACTCAGCATATGCGCCTGCCCGTTCAGTTCCTCGCTGGCCGCGGCGCTTTCCTCAGCGGTTGCGGAATTGGTCTGCACCACTGACGAAATCTGCCCGACGGCGGATTTTACCTGCTGGATGCGGTCCGCCTGTTCGCCGGATGCCTCGGAAATTTTTTCAATCAGGGAAACCGCTTCCCGTGAGCTTTCTGTCGCCCTCTGCAGGATTGTTCCGGCTTGGTCTGCGATACCCGTCCCATTTTTTACCGATTCAATCGACTCCGCAATCAACTGGGACGTATTTTTTACCGCTTCCGAGCTTTTGGTTGCCAAATTCTTGACCTCCGAGGCAACAACCGCGAACCCCTTGCCCGCGGTTCCCGCGCGCGCCGCCTCAACGGCCGCATTTAGGGCAAGCAGATTGGTTTGGAAGGCAATGTTTTCTATGGTCTGAATAATACTTTCGATCCGTCCGGACTTATCGCTGATTTCCGCCATCGCTGAAATCATTTCCTGCATATGCTGGTTGCTCTGCGCCACATCAGATTCCGACCGTGCCAACATGCCCTTTGCGTCCGCGGCGTCCGCGGCGCTCTTTTCGATGATGTCCGCTATGGACAGCACAGCAGTTGAGAGCTGCTCAACAGAACCCGCCTGTTCGGTAACCCCCTGCGCAAGCGCCTGCGCCCCGTCGGAAAGCTGGCTCGAGCCGGATGAAATCTGTTCCGCGGTCACAACAATCTGGGAAACCGTCCGGGTCAGCGTACTTCTGATATGCTCCAGCGATTGTTTGATCTTAGCGAACTCCCCGGTATAATCATATTTCAGGTCATACACCAGATCCCCGTTGGCAATCCTGTCGAGCACCGCGGAAACTTCCCCGATATAATTGATATAGGCTTTGAGCCTTTCAACGGTTCGTGCAATTGCCTGGGCAACCTGGCCGGCCTCATCGTTCGCGTGGATATCAACCGAAACGTCCAGCTCGCCGTCCGCAATTCTGTTCGCAACACCCGCAAGGTTTTTCAGGGGCCTGGTGATACTGCGTGAAATAAAGACCAGCAGAATTGCCAAAAGCAAAATCCCGGTTCCAAAAACGGCAATTACCGTAAAGCGGATGGCGTCAACCGTGCCATTAAACTCCTTGTCCGGAAGTCCGCTGATCACAGTCCAGCCCGTTTGCCCAACGGGTGTCAGATATCCGTGCGTTTTCTGGTTCATAGCCGTGTAGAGAATCTCCCCCGTCTGCTGACCCAAAATCGCGTTGACCGCATTTTCGGAAAGGTCCGTTTCCTGCACATTCTTTTGCAGTTGGCCGCTGTCCGGATGATAGATCAGCACACCGCTTTTTGTGGACAGAAGGAAAAACCCCGTTTCCCCCAGCGTATAGCCCCGCATCATTGAATAAAGGCTGTCAATCGAAAAATCAATTCCCGCCACACCGACCATCGTGTCGGCCCCTTCCCGGAACACCGGCGCTATCACGCTGACAATCATCTTTTTGGTTGCCGTGTCCACATAGGGCTCCGTCAGAATGGGGGCCTTGGCT
>JAEXAZ010000204.1 GCA_023394255.1 Bacillota bacterium
CGCCTTGCCGGGGCTGGAAGCGGCCCACGGTTATTACGCGCCGGACATGGAAACAGATGCCGATACGGATGCGATCGTCGCCCGTTTTGGCGGGCTTCGCCTGTTTACGGGCGGAAGCGGCCTCGCGCAGCCTCTTGCGCGGATGCTGATGGGGGATCGCGCGGTACCGCAGACCGATGCCGGAGCCGACGGGCCCGCGCTCCTGCTGGCGGGCAGCTGCAGCGTAGCCACACGGGAACAAATTGAAAATTACCGCGCTGCGGGCGGGGTTTGCCTGAAGATCGACCCGATGGCGCTGCTGGACCAAACAGCCGATGCGAAAAAGCTGTGGCGGCAGGCGAAAGGCCGCTTTGGGGAATCCGTTTTGATTTACAGCAGCGACACGCCCGAAAATGTCCGCAAAACACAGTCTTATGGGCAGGAAAAGACGGCTGCGCTGCTGGAAAATACGTTTGCACAGTTGGCCTGCCTCGCCGTGCAGGATGGAGTCAGGCGCGTGATCGTTGCAGGGGGCGAGACGGGCGGCGCCGTAACGCGTCAGCTGAATTTCGACGCGTATGAAATCGGCCGGAGCATTGCGCCGGGTGTGCCGGTCATGACCCCGGTCGCCGACCCGTCGCTGCGGTTGGTGCTGAAATCAGGAAACTTCGGCCAGCCGGATTTTTTCCGGCGTGCGCTGGATATGACCTGCCATAAAAAGGAAGGTGGAGATCAATGACAGACGTTGAAACACTCTGCGCGGAGGCTTGCCGGATTGCGCACTCGCTTTATGCCCGTGGAAAGACTTCGGGCAGCAGCGCCAATCTGAGTTTCCGTATCGGCGACTGCGTGTATGTCACAGCGGGCGGATGCTGTTTTGAAACATTGGGTCCGGAGGATTTTTCCCGTTTAGACCTGAAAGGCGGCCTTCTCGCCGGTCCTAAACCCAGTAAGGAATGGCCGCTGCATCTCAGCGTATACGCGGCGCGTCCGCAGACCGGTGCGGTAATCCATGTCCACAGTACCTATTCCGTTCTTTGGAGCTGCGTGCCGGGGCTTGCGGAAGAGGATTGCGTACCCCCAAACACGCCTTATCTGCGGATGAAGGTAGGCAAAGTGAATTTGGTGAACTATGCGGAACCCGGAAGCCGGGAGCTGTTTGACGCCTTTGCAGCGCAAGCTTCCCGCGCCGACGCGTGGCTGCTGCGCAGGCATGGCCCGGTTGTTCCGGGAGAAACGCTGGCGCAGGCTTATTTCGGACTGGAAGAGCTGGAGGAGAGCTGCCGCATCGCGTGGGAACTGCGGAATGCCGGGATTATTTTGGAATAAAAAGCGGAGGGGCTGCAATGATCGCCAACGCTGTTTATAGTGTGGCCGGGATGCTTGTGGTGATGGCCCTCGGATTTTTCATCGCGGGCAGCAGGTTTTATCGGGAAAACCAGGCCGAACAGGTACTGAACAAATACCTGTCGGCGGTGGCGATTCCGATCTATCTTTTTTACAATGTGTTATCAGCCTTTTCAGCCCGCACCAAACTGCTTGTTACGCTGGCGGGGCTATTTGTGCCGATAGCGGTCATTCTTGCGCAATATCTGATTGGTTTCGCATTGTGCAAAGTTTTGCGCGTGCAGACGGGGCGGCAGGGCGCCTTTATCGATGCCTGCGCGTTGTCGAATATCGTCTTTTTGGGATTTCCCGTGATTACAAGCGTGTTTGGCGAACAGGTTGTTCCGGACGGGATGGTCTACTATATCGCCAATACCCTGCTGTTTTGGACGCTCGGCACCTATTTGCTGCGCGTGGACGGCGGGCAGGAAAAGGGATTTTTTCGCAGAGAAAATCTGAAACGCATTTTTTCACCGGCGATGATCGGCCTTCTGGCAGGGGTGGCAGTACGTCTGACCGGTTTTCCGCTGCCGGATTTTTGTGCCGCGGCTGTGAAAAATGTTTCCGCCACCTGCTCCCCGCTCGGGCTCATGTTCGTCGGCGCGTCCATCCGCGGCACAAAGCTATTCAACGGGGGCTTTCTGCGGGACATTGCGGTGCTGTTTGTTACGCGGTATCTTGTAATGCCAGTGCTGCTGGGGCTTCTGTTCCTTGTCCTGCCCATCAGTGCGCAAAGCCGGCAGGTGTTCTATATTCTTGCGCTGATGCCTGCAATGACACAGCTTGGCATCATGGCGCACAGTTATCACAGCGATTCGGAATTCACCGGCGCATGGATTGCGATTTCATCCGTAGTCGGCGTTATCACAATTCCATTCTTTGTATGGCTGTTGCAGACTGTTTTTATTTACAATTGAACGACCAGTTACCTGCCGGGGCCTGACTGAAAAGTCAGGCCCTATTTTTTCGGAATTTTGAACGAATCCGAAGGCAACAGGCTTTTATAAGGAGACACATCCCTATCTTTTCGAAGCTATTCCTTATTCCCGTTCTTTTGTTTTACATAAACGGCCAGCATCTTTACAAGGAACGCGTCTTTAAAACCGGCCGTGGGATCGAGGCCGGTCAGATTTTTTAATTTTGCCAGTCTGGCGCTGATTGTATTCCGATGCAGCTGTGTCCGGGCGGAGGCCGCCGAAAGGTTCATGCAGCTGTCAACAAACGCCTCACAGCAACCGATCAATTCCATGGGCAGTGAGCCGTCTTTACGGAGCAGCTTCTGCAGCGCCGGTTCCAGCAGCTTATTCACGATTTGTGACTGCAGGTGGCGGCAAACCGTTTCAAACAGCAGCGTGTCCAGACTGTAGAACGGGGCCGGCTTCCCCGCCTGCCGGCCAGCCTCGATCGTCTCCTCCGCCTCATGCCAGCTTTTTGCTGTTAAGCGTACCCCCGGATAGAGGTTGCCGTAGGCGATGGAAAACGAAAACGCCGAAAAGTGGTTCAGCGTGTCTGCAAAGTCACGGCAAACCACATCCAGCGCGAGGTAGCTGCGGGAAAGGTCCTCTGTGGGCAAAAAAGACTTGATGACAAGAATTGTGTTGCGGTCCGCCATATAGACAAGGTCCTGGGTGCTGAGGTAGCGGTTTTGGCGGATGCGGTTCACGACTTCCTCCCGGAGCTGTTCGATCGACGACTGGTACCCCAGATTGAGGCTGATATTGAAATAACTGGTCTTGTGGTAGTGCAGCCGGATACAGATAACGGTGCGAAGCAGGCTGGGTTCTAATTCATGGCGATACATCAGCGGCAGAAGGGCATCCATATCGACCGTCTGCGCCAGCATAAGCGCCGCAATCTGGTTGAACGTATCGGATGGAGTGGCCGACTGCTCTTTTGTATAGGACTGATATTCCAGCGCGGTTTCCAATGCCGTCTGCAGAGTGTTTCCCAACTGCGCGGCCTGGGGTACCGGCGCATGTACAATAACGGCGCCCCAGAGCTGGCCGTTTTCGAAAACAGGCGTGCCAAAGGTGACAAAGTCGGCCTCCTCTCCCGCGCCGGTAAACCTCCCGTTGTCGATGGTGGCGGGGCGGCGGATGCCGAGGATATATTCCGCCGTACGCCCCACTGTCCCGACACGTTCTTCCTCTGTTGCGGCAAGTATGCGGGTGCTTGCATCGGTAATGTAAATGCGTGCCGAACCGGCACGGTATTTTTCCAGCAGCTGGTTGAGAAATTGAACATCCATCCTATTCTTCCATCCTTTTTCGCCACTTTTAATATGTATATTTTGCACTTATTTTTATTTTAATTATAAATGATACGGGCGAAAAGCACAATTATTTTCTTAATTTGCTATATTAAAAAAATATTACGTGCATTTTGCACTGATTTATTTTTTTCTTATTCAATAAATAACATATATTATACATAAAATTAATTGATTTCCGAGTTTTTTATGTGTATATTAAACATGTCGACAATATGGCCATATTGAAAGCGATTTACGTGTGATGGAGAAGGAGGCTTATTCATGTATTCCGTATTCCTGTTGATACTCAGTGTTGTAATCCTGATGGTGCTGATCTCCAAAATGCACCTGCATGCATTTCTGTCGCTGCTGCTGGTTTCCCTCTTGCTGGGTGTTGCCAGCGGCCTTCCGTTGGGAGATGTCGCAAATCTGGTTGCCGCGGGCTTCGGCGGCACCATGCAGAACATCGGCATCGTGATTGTTTGCGGCGTTATCGTGGGCGAAGTTCTGGAAGCCACTGGTGGAGCGCAGAAAATTGCCGATTCCATTTTAAAACTGGTGGGAATCAAACGGGCCACACTTGCGACTGCCCTGACCGGCGGCGTCGTTTCGATCCCCACTTTTTGCGATTCCGGATTCGTCATCCTGAACCCTGTAATCAAAGCGCTGTCGCGTATCGGAAAAATCCCCTACATGTGTCTCGTGACCGCGCTGATGTGCGGCTTATTGACCACCCACTCGCTGGTTCCGCCTACGCCGGGGCCCATTGCCGCGGCCGGAATTCTTGGCGCAGACGTCGGGAAGGTAATGGTTTACGGCCTGATCATTTCAATCCCCGTTATTTTGATTACGCTTCTGTGGTGCAATTCCAAATACCTCAAAAATAAATATCCTGAAATCGCGCCAAACGATGAGGAAGACCTTCTCGCAAATGAGAAATTCCAGGAGGTTGTCGCGCATGCGCCGTCCACCTTCATGTCCTATATGCCGATCGTTGTTCCCATCATCCTGATTGTGACGCGCTCATTTGTAGGCCAGTACGCCAATCAGGAAACGGCTGTCGCTCAGTTCGTCAACTTTGTCGGGACGCCTTATATCGCGCTGCTGCTCGGCACCCTGCTGAGCTTTCTGCTGCCGAGCAAGCTGACTGCCGAGGTGACCGATACATGGGTCACCCGCGCGCTGAAAAACAGCTGCGAAATCCTGCTGATCACCGGCATCGCCGGCAGCTATGGAAAAGTTCTGCAAAATATGGGCGTGGGCGACGTATTAGCCGGAATAATCTCGAATACGGGACTGCCCAGCGTTCTTCTCCCATTTGTGATTTCCGCGATTGTACTGATTGCGCAGGGTTCCGCCACCGTCGCATTGACGACGACTGCCGGTATTGTGCTGCCGCTGCTTCCTTCGCTGGGCATCTCGCCGGAGCTTGCCGTTATCGCGATTGCGGGCGGTTCGTTCTGCGGAGTGCTTCCAATGGGCAGCTATTTTTGGTGCGTTACAAAGCTGGCCGGGTATGACATTAAAAAAGGATACGTGGCCGTAACAGCTACCACCCTTATTATGGGCGGCACAGCTCTGATTTCCATTCTGCTGCTTTCTCTGTTTGTACATTAGGAGATTTCATCCATCGGCGGGACCGCATCCCGCCGACGGTTCGACCATGCACATAGCGATTCAAACCAAAAGGAGCCTGTTTATGATTGATATTGCAAATCAAGAAGTACTGGAAAAATACATGCTGGACCGCAAACTGGCCGGCCCCGGCGACGGACATTCGATCCATTACTGTAAAGGGGGTGTTTCCGGAACAGTTGTATTCATCGAACGCCCGGGAAAGACCCCGCTCATTATTAAACAAGCTCTGGCGCAATTGAAAGTTGCTGAGACTTGGACGTGTGATCCCAACCGCATGGGGATCGAATATGACAGTAACAAAATTTATCATGCTCTTATGCCGGAAAACGCCCCGGAAGTATATTTCTACGATCAGGAAAACTATATCTACGGGCGCGAGGCCGTGCCGGACAACTGTGAAATGTGGAAAGCCGATTTGATGAGCGGCCTCCTTGATTTTGAAGTGGCGCGCAAATCGATTGAGACCCTGGTTGTCGTGCATAATAAATGTGCGGGGAATGCGGAAGTGGCGGAACGCTTCGCGGACAAAACCATCTTCCACGGCCTGCGCATCAGCCCATACATCGAGTTTATTGTGCACAAACATCCCCAACTGAAAAAGATCGCCGACCAGGTGATCCATGAGCTGATGGAAAGCAGCATTACCCTGGTCCACGGCGATTACAGCCCCAAAAACATTATGGTTGTGGGGCGCGGCATCAGCGTGCTGGATTATGAAGTGGCGCACTACGGTCATCCCGCTTTTGACCTTGCCTTTTTTTCCAATCATTTTATTTTGAAGTCCATCAAATTCCCTGAGTTTGCCGGCGCTTTTCTAAATATGCTGCGCTATATGGCAGATTTTTATCTGGATCACATGGACTTTATGGACAGGAAAGAGTTTGAGGACTGCACAATCCGGACACTGGCGCTGCTCATGATTGCCCGCGTGGACGGAAAGTCGCCTGTGGAATATCTGGTGGGAGATCCGGAAAAGCAGCAGATGGTACGTGATATCGCGTTTGACCTGCTGGAGCAAAAGGCGGATTCTTTTTCAAAGGCGGTTTCCATCATTGCGTCCCATCAGCGGACGTAATGTTTTCGTGGTGCAAGACTGTTATTGATTCAAACGTATAGGGAGGTTTTCAAACAATGAACGATTATGAGATTGTCAAAGTGCAGGCGCGGCAGGTTTTCGACAGCCGGGCCAACCCGACTGTCGAAGTGGATGTCACACTTGCCTGCGGCGCCGTAGGGCGGGGCACCGTGCCGAGCGGCGCTTCCACCGGTATTTATGAGGCGCTGGAACTGCGCGACGGGGGAAAAGAACTGGGCGGCAAAAGCGTACGCAGGGCAATCGAAAATATTCAAACCGAGCTGGCTCCCGCCCTGCTGAACCGCAGCGCGCTGCATCAGGCGGAAATTGATCGGATGATGATCGCATTGGACGGAACGCCCAATAAGAGCCGCCTCGGCGCGAACGCGATACTGGGCTGCTCCATGGCCGTGGCCCATGCGGCGGCCAACGCGAAAAATGAGCCGCTGTTCCGCTATCTGGGCGGGGCAAACGCAAAAACCATCCCTGTTCCGATGATCCAAATCATCGGCGGAGGCGCCCACGCGGTCGGTTCCATAGACATCCAGGATTTTCTGGTTATCCCGCTTCGATTCAAAAGTTTTGAAGAGGGCTTTGCAGCCGTAGTCAATGTTTACAACGCTGCAAAAAAAGTGTTCACAAAGACAGGCCGGCCGCTGGCAATCGCGGATGAGGGCGGCTTCTGGCCTACAAATTTCACTTCAAACGAAGAAGGCCTCGCCCTGCTGACAGAAAGTATTCGTCTTGCAGGTTATGAACCGGGTGTCGATATAGGCATCGCGCTCGATATTGCATCGAGTGAGTTTTATGATAAAGACAAAGGAACCTACAAGCTCAGTCTGGAAAATCTGGAACTGACCAGCGCTGAATTTGTGGACCTGCTGTGCGGCTGGGTGGAAAAATATCCGATTATCTCTGTTGAAGACGGCTGCAGTGAACTGGATTGGGAAGGTTCCATCCTTCTCACACAGAAATTGGGCAGGAAAATCCAGCTGATCGGGGACGACCTGTTCACCACCAACATTCAGCGTATCCGGACCGGTGTGGAGCGCGGCGCATGCAATTCGGTCCTGATTAAAATGAACCAGATCGGAACGATTACTGAGACGCTGGACGCGATTGAGTACACCAAAAACAGCGGATACCTGCCTGTCATCAGTGCCCGCAGCGGGGAGACCGAAGATTCCACGATCGTGCATCTTGCAATCGCCACCAATGCGGGTCAGCTGAAAGTCGGCTCAGTGGCGCGCAGCGAACGCACTGTGAAGTGGAACGAGGCCATCCGTATGGAGGAGCTGCTGGGTGACGAGGGCGTTTATCCCGGCGGGGATATTTTCAACCGGGTCATTAAATCATAATTATATGCAAAAAAGAGGCGCGGATCGCGCCTCTTTCTTGCATTTGTGGTATAATAACCGCAAAGCGGTTATTATACCGGATTATGGCCAGGGCGATGCGCCCGCAAAGCCCGCTCCCGCCCTGATGGCCAATGATACCACTGCGTGCTTTGCACTTGTGGTATCATACCCGCAAAGCAGTTATGATACCGGATTATGGCCAGGGCGATGCACCCGCGAAGCCCGCTCCCGCCCTGATGGCCAATGATACCGGATTAAGGGGAAATGGGGGATTTTGTGCGGACACCGGAAATGACCAGTACCGAGCGTGTGATGGCGGCGATCAACGGGGCTCCTTTCGACGTTTATCCGGCGATCAGCGTCACGTCTGTCGCCACGATTGACGGAATGAACCAAAGCAGGGCGTATTTCCCTTCTGCACACACAAACGGAGCCGAAATGGCGGACCTTGCAGCTGTCGGCCACGATGAATTCGGCTTTGACTCCGCGGCGCCCTATTTTTCCATCCACCTGGAAGCAGCCGCGCTGGGTGCGGATGTAGACTGGAGCGATCGTTTCGGCACACCGAGCGTAAGGGGAATCCTGCTGAGCAATCTGGACCAGCTCGACATTCCTCAGGACTTTCTGTCCCGCCCCCTGCCGATGCAGCTGCTGCGCGCCTTACGCATTCTGCACAAACGGTACAAGGGCGAAGTCCCTGTCATTGGGAAAGTGGTCGGGCCGTGGACATTGGCATACCATTTGCGCGGTGTGGAAAACCTGCTGTTGGACACCATTCTGGAGCCGGAGAAAACACGCGGCGCCATCGCCGCGCTGGCAGAAATATCTGTTCAATTCGCACAGGCACAATTTGAAGCGGGGGCGGATATTGTCGTGTGGGCGGACCATGTCACTTCCGATCTCGTAAGCGCCCAGATTTATCGGGAGATTGTCTTTCCGGTCCATTGTATGGCAACCCGCAAGCTGGCTTCGATGGGGCCTCTGATCCTGCATGTATGCGGAAATGTGGAGGACCGGTTCGATTTATTTGCCAAGGCGGGATTCACCTGCTTTCATATGGACTCGCGCAACAATATTCCCGCCATTGTACAGGCGGCCGGTGAGCGGATCCGTCTGGCGGGCTGCATCAACAATCCGTTCACACTGTCGCAGGGGACGCCCGGAGGCGTTCAGCGTGAAGTCGAGTATAACATCGCCTGCGGTATCCCGCTGATTGCCCCTGAATGCGCGATTCCAACCAGTGTTCCGTCCGCCAACCTGAAAAGGCTTGTCCGGACAGCGCACAGCCACCGGTTCAGCGGCGCGCCCAATATGCGGCTACCGTAAAAACCATCCTGAAAGCCCGCCCGGGCCGGCCATGCATGACCGGCCCGGGCGGGCTTAAACTTTATTTAGGTCAGTTCTTTAAAGTATTTGGGATGGTCCCGCAGGATGGCCTGTTTATCCACTTTGTAGCGGGAAAGATGCAGTTCCATGTTCGCCATGGCCGCCTGTTCATTCCCTGCGGAAATTGCTTCCAGCACAGCCCGATGATCGGCGACCGTCTTATTGTCCCTCAGGCTGGCAAGGCTCATGCGGCGCACCCGGTCAAAATGGATGGTAAAGGAATTCATCATCGCATAGGTCTGCTGCTTTTCACAGATGGTGAACAGCGACCGGTGGAATTCATCGTCCAGCTTCATCATCATGGCTTCATCCGGATTTTCCAGATAAAACTCCTGCAGTTTCACGCAGCGCTCCAGCGCGTTAATATCCTTCGGCTTTGCCATGGAACATGCAAGCTGTACGATTGCTTTTTCCAGCACAAGGCGGGTGAAACTCGCTTCTTCGACCATGCTGTAGTCCACCAAAGCGATCCGGCTGCCCTTTTGAGGATAAATCTCTACAATCCTGCTTTTAGAAAGTTCAAACAGCGCTTCCCGCACGGGGGTACGGGACAGACCCAACTGAGCTGCCAACTCGCTCTCGCTTACCATGCTGCCGGGTGCAAGTTCCAGCCAGATGATATTCTGTTTTATAATGCGCAGCGCATAATCCCGTCCGTTTTCACGAGGTTCTCTCTCGGTAACTATCATGCAGAAATACTCGCTTTCTTTTTCAGGTGATCTTAAATAGCCCGGCTATTGTTCCCTAGTATAGCAGAAATTCGGCTGTTTTTCATCAGGATCAGCTAAGAAAAACCAAAAATCAGGCTAAATATTTTTGCAGGGTTGCACGCACCGCGCCCGGGCCTTTTAATTCTTCCACAAACATTGCCTCAATTTTATCGCTCAATCCGGCTTTCACCAGATCCGTGCCAAAAATGGCTTCATTGCGCAGAATCTCTTTCAGCTGGCCATGGTAAGTTTCCGGTTTGCCGACTACAATCTCTTTCAGCTTCGCCTGCAATTCATCCTTCATGGGATCGCTGCTCACTTCCATGGATTCGCCTTTATCGTCCACCGCCAGCAGATAACGCAGCCAGCCTGCCAGCGCCAGCGGTACGCTGACCAGTTCGTTCAGGTCCCTGCCGGCGGCAATATAACTTTTTATGGTCTCACCAAAGCGGATACCGACCTTCTGGCTGGTATCGGTAGCGATGCGCTGGGGCGCGTCCGGCATAAAGGGATTGGGCAGACGCTGCTCCACAACTTCGTCAATGAAGGCTTTGGGCCGCAGGATCCTGGGATCCACCACCACCGGCAGTCCTTCCACATAGCCCAGACGTTTGATGAGGGCAACGATATCCCTGTCCTTCATTTCGTCGCAGATCAGCGTATAGCCAAGCATGCAGCCGTATACGCTCATGGCGGTATGCAGCGGATTGAGGCAGGTCGTGACCTTCATTTTTTCCGTGTTATTCACCGTGTCGCGGTCTGTCATAAAGACGCCCGCTTTTTCCAGGGCCGGACGGCCATTCGGGAACTGGTCTTCTACCACGAGGTACTGCGGTCGCTCCGCGTTGACAAAGGGCGCAATAAAGGTGTTCTTGCCGGTAACAATGGGAGCCATGCCGGATATGCCGGCTGCCGCAAGGCTTTCTTCCACCATCTTGTGGGGGCGGGGGGTGATCTTGTCGATCATGCTCCAGGGGAAGGAAACCTGTTTTCCATCTTCCAGATAGGCTACAAAACCGGCCTCCACAAAGCCGTTCCTCTCCCATGCTTTTGCCACGGCCAGCACGCTGTTGCGCAGTTTCTCGCCGTTATGGCTGCAGTTGTCCATGCTGACCAGCGCAAGCGGCGTCTTGTTCGCTTTATAACGTTCGTATACCAGCGCGGTAATCATGCTCATGGCATGCCGTGCTTTATCGGGGCCTTCCTGCATGTCGGCGGCAACCACCGGCATCAGCTCGCCGGCCATATTGGCCAGAGCGTACCCTTTTTCGGTGATCGTAAAGCTGACCATCTGCAGCTTTGGGTTCGTAAAAATCTCCTTCAGGCGGGCCATTTGACCCGCGTCGGAGCTATCGGCCCGCAGACCCTCGGCAATGCTTGCCACGATCTCCCGGCTGGTGGAGCCGTCCGGGTTCAGGGTGACGTTCAGCGTCATATTATCATAAGGGAGGTAAATCCGGTCGATGATATCATAATCAAACGTTTCGGCGGCAATGATGCCGCTGGCGGCAAGGCCGTTGTTCAAAAGCTCCTGCTGAAGGCGGGCAATAAAGCCCCGGAAAATATTCCCCGCGCCGAAATGGACCCATACAGGCTGCTCTTTCGTAGCGGATTTCATCTTGTCCCAGTCAAACTTTGGCAAAGCCACGCCGGCATCTGCCCAGGCCTGCGCATCGCGTTTGACAGACAGCGCGTTCAGTTCCAGCATACAATCCTCTCGCTTTCTTGCTTCTTTGAATTTATAAAAGAGATTACGCTTTGCAGTTTTTCACGATGGCTTCCCATAAGCCGTTCAGATAGGTGGCGCCCAGAGCACGGTCGTACAGGCCATAGCCGGGGCGGCCAACCTCATCCCAGATCATACGCCCGTGGTCGGGACGCACATAGGTATCGGGGCAGGTTTCGTAGATGGCTTTCATAATCTCGTACATATCCAGATTGCCGTCACTGGAGAGATGCGCGCTTTCCCGGAAGCAGCGGTCGCTTCCCAGATGTTTGATGTTGCGCACATGCATCGCGCCGACACGGTCCATCCTGCCGAAATGACGGATGAGCGCCGGGATGTCATTGTTCACATTGCTGCCCAGAGAGCCCGTGCAGAGGCAAACCGTATTACAGGGGCTGTCGTGAAGGGCGACGATTTTATCATAGCCGGCCTGATCGTGCGCCAGACGGGGCAGCCCGAAAATCGGCCAGCCCGGATCGTCCGGATGGCAGGCCATTTTTACGCCTACTTCTTCGCATACCGGGATGATGCCGTCCAGAAAATATTTGAAGTTTTCCAGCAGCTTTGCCTCGTCCACATCCTTGTACAGGTCCAGGGTTTTTTCCAGTTCGGACAGCCGTGCCGGTTCCCAGCCGGGCAGAGTGAATCCGTTGGACTGGGAAGCGGTACGTTTCACAATCTCCACGGGGGTCAGGCTGCCCAGTTCTTTTTCATCAAAATAAAGGCTGTTGCTGCCGTCTTCGGGGATCTCCCGGGCCAGGTCGGTGCGCAGCCAGTCCAGCACCGGCATAAAGTTGTAAATGATCACCTTAACACCGTATTTTGCCAGATTGCGGATCGTGGTTTTGTAATTTTCAATGTATTGATCGCGTGTGGGCAGCCCCAGCTTGATATCCTCGTGAACATTCACGCTTTCAATTACTTCACATTCTAAACCGGCTGCATGCACCTCATCAATATAGGACCTGATCTCATTTTCTTCCCACACCTCGCCGGCGGCCTTATCGTCCAGTAACCCCATAATGCCGCTCATGCCGGGAATCTGTTTGATTTGCTTCAGGGTGATCGAATCGCTGCCGGACCCATACCAGCGGAATGTCATTTTCATAGTGAATTCTCCCTTCCAGTATTTTTTTAAATAAGGCGCAGAAACCGGGACCGGATTCTGCACCTTAAAACGCAACGGAGTCTTATCGGACGCGGAGCCGCGCTTACGCGCCGTAAACCAGATTGGGCAGCCAAAGCACTGCCTGCGGGAACAACACCATAAATACGACCACAAGAATGACCGCCAGATAGAACGGCCAGCCATATTTTACGGTCTCTTCAACAGGGCACCCCATGATGTCCGAAGTCGTGTATAGGGCTGTTCCTACCGGCGGGGTCATAACCCCGAAGGTTACGCAGGTCATCATGATCATGCCGAAGATGACCGGATCGATGCCCACGCTCTGCATAACAGGGAGCAGGATCGGCGTAAGGATCAGGGCGATTACGGTCGTTTCCATAAACATGCCGCAGAACAGCAGGAAGAGGATCACCAGCACCAGCAGGACGGTGGGGTTTGAGGTAATGGCAACCAGCCCGCCGGCAATTGTGGTGGTCAGGTCGTCATATACGACGCCGTATCCGAAAATACCCGAAAAAGCCAAAATAATGGTAATCACGGTAACATCCTTCACCGAATCCTTCATGGTAGTCATGAAGGTTTCCCAGTTCAGCTCGCGATAGACCACCACGCCCACGAACAAAGCGTACGCCACGGCGAACGCGCCGGACTCGGAAGGGCTCATAATGCCGAACCGGATCAGTGCGATCAGCATAAAGGGAAAGATCAGCGCCCAGATACTTTCAATAAACGCCTTTCCGATCTCTTTAAAGCTGGCGCGCTTCGCGTGTTCGGGCTTGTAGCCGAAGTGCCGGGCGGAAAGGCTGCACGCGATCATCAGAAAGACACACATCAGAAATCCGGGAATCCAGCCGGCCAGAAACAGGCGGCCGATGGACACTTCGCCTACGGTACCATAGATGATCAGCCCCATGCTGGGCGGGATGGTGGCGACGATAAGGCCGGATAACCCGTTAATAGCCGCGCTCCAGCCCTTTGCATAGCCGAGGCGGCTCATTTCAGGCCCCAAAATGCGTGTTTCCATTGCGGCGTCGGCCACAGCGGAACCGGATACGCCGCCCATCAGGGTTGACATGACGCAGGAAACCTGGCCCAGATTGCCATACATGTGTCCGGTACACACGTTTGCCAGCTTCATCAGCCGTTTTGTGATGCCACAGCTGTTCATCAGGTTGCCCGCCAAAATAAACAGCGGAATCGCAAGCATCGTGAAGCTCTGGCTTGTAGAGATGGATTTCTGTACCAAAACGCTCATTGGCAGGTCGCGAACAACAAAAAACGTGAAGCCCGAAAGGCCAATTGAGAAAGCCACAGGCATACCCAAAACCAAAAACACTAAAAAGACTGCAATCGCTATGCCCATTAGTTTGCCCCCCATTCGTTAACCGGTGTTTTGACAGCCTGAACCATACGGGCCGCCTGTGAGACAATCATCAGCAGCGCGCCCACCGGAACCGCTGCGGTAACCCATGCATAGCTGATCCTCAGAGTGGAGATACTGCGCTGAATGCCGGTCATGACCATTGTGTAACCATATCGCACCAGTATGCATAAAAACGCAAGAATGATGATCTGGAACAAAATGCTTAACCATTTTTGAACGGCCTTAGGCAGGTGTTTGACGATCACATCAATTCCGATCAGGCGTGTGTTGCGGATTGCCAGGTCGCTGCCCAGAAAGATCATCCAGGCAAACGCCACCAGGGCGGCGTCCTGCGCCCAGTTCAGCGGATGCTTAAATGCGCGAAACATGGCAGATATGAAAACCAATGCCGCAATGCCAAAAAGAAGCACGATTGCAAATATCTGCTCAAATTTGCAGAATTTTTGATATATTTTTTTCATCTTCAATATCTCCCATAAGTAGGTTTCGGTTTAATGAATTCAAATAGAAAAAGAAAAGCCTGAACGAGCGGCAACGCCCGTCCAAGCTTTTGTTCCCTTGACTCGGGTTCCGGCAAATTTTGTTTGGGAAACAAAATCAGGCTTCTTTGCCGATTTCAGCGTAGAGCTTCTCACGCAGCTCGGTCCAGCCCATTTTCTCATAAGCGGCCTTGGCGGCTTCCTTGAAAGCCTCTTTGTCCACTTCCACAATTTCCATCCCGTTGTCTACGAGGGTCTTCTCCATCTCCGGCTGCAGGCTTTCAACTTTCTTGGCGTTTTCATAAGCACTGCCGTAAGCGTCATTCAGAAGAATTTCCTGATACTCCGCGGGCAGGGAGGAGAACCATGTTTCGCCGGTAATCAGGCAGTTGACCAGATTGATGTGCTCGGTCTTATCCACGTATTTGCAGACCTCATAGATATGAGTGGAAACAGCGCTGGTGTTCTGCACTTCGCAGCCGTCAATTACTTTGGTCTGGATGCTGTTGTACACTTCGCTCCATGCGACAGAGTAGGCGGTGGCGCCCATGCTTTCGATGCTGTTGACCCAGGGGTCGGCGCCGGGGGTACGGATGACCTGTCCCTTCAAGTCGGCGGGAGTGGTCGCTTTCTTGTTCGTCATGAACGAACGGGCACCGTCATAGAAGTTAAAGGCCAGTACGCGGATGCCCTGATCCACCAGCTCATCCTGCCAGCCACGGAAAATGTCGGTATCCATTACTTTGCATGCTTCGTCATAGCTGTCGACCAGATATGCCATGTTGAAAATTCCCATGTCGTAAACATAGTTGCTCATACGGGCGGCATCGGTCAGAACGGCAATGTTCATGCCCTGCAGCGCCTGATCGATCATGTCCTCCTCCGCGCCCAGCTGGCTGGAAGGATAAATGGTGATTTTCACGCCGCCGTTGGTATCTTCTGCAACCTTGTCAGCGATGGTCTGCAGTCCTTCCACGATAGGAGCAGTCTCAGCCTGGGTGGTGGAAACTTTCAACTCGTAGACTTTATCGGGCGCGGTATCCCCAGCGGAACCGGCACCTTCCGAGGCGGCGGCGGAAGAACTGCCGGAAGCAGAACCGCCGCAAGCGGCCAGGCTTAGTGACATCGTCATTGCCAAAACTAATGCAAGAGTCTTTTTCATGGGTATTCGTATCCTCCTTATTCATATATGTAAACGGCACTGTGCCGATTACAACATTTTAACTAAGCAGTCCCCGAAACGGGGGTCAGTCCAGCGCAGGGGGCAGGCATTCTACCAGATGGAAGCGTTCGCCTTCTAATTGAAGATTTTTTACACCCGCAGGCACTACCAAATAATCGCCCTGCCTTAGGGAAAGCGTTTCTTCTCCGCCGGAGGCGCTTCCGCTCCCGCTAAGTGCGGCAAATACTGAAAGCCGCTGTGGCCGCTGCAGAATGCAGTTCCCTTCCACCAGCAGGCTGCGCATGGAAAACAGCTTTGTATAACGCGCGTCAATCAGCGACGTTATGGTACAGCCGGGCTGGCGGGTTACCTGGGGCTCTGCCTTCCAGCGTTTCCGGGTCTCCTCCAGTGAAAGCCCTTCGTAATGGAAGCAGTCCAGCATCTTTTCAAATCCGACGCCCTGATGGCACTGATTTAAATGGATATGCAGGCCGCCGGGGGTCACAAGTTCGGTACGCATGGTGTAATCGGTGGGTTCCTGCACTTCCACCAGAAAGCAGCCCTGTCCGATCGCATGGGGTACGCCGCCGCCGATCAGGTAAGAATCGCCCGGCTCCACCGGGATGCGATGCAGACATTCCAGCATGCCGGAAATATCCTGCCGGTCAAACAATGCCTTCCACCGCTGACGGGTAATGCCCGGTTTGAAGCCAAAGTAAATGCTGGCGCCTTCGCCGCCCAGAATATACCACGCTTCGGTCTTTCCATAATCCGAATGAAAGACCTGCTTTGCATAGTCCTTATCCGGGTGCACCTGAATGGTAAGCCGCTCACCCGCATCGATCATCTTAATTAGTATGCCCAGAGTGCTGCCCAATTTTTCAGCGTGCGCCCCGCCGAACCAGCCCTCCGGGTCCTCTTCAAACAACGTTTTCAGCTTGGGCTGTCCCGGCAGATTCAGCACCCGGCTCAGCCCTTCCGGAATTTCTTCCCGGCCGGGGTTGCTGGCCATTACCGTAGACGCAATCCAATCCTCGGGGAAGTTGCTGTCCGCTCCGACGGAGCGGCCGTGCCATTCATCAATACGCTTTCCGCCCGTGTATGTACGCCAGACGCGGGTTTCACCCACCTGCAGCAGCTTGGTTTGCAATTGCTTCAATTTATGGGTCTCCCTTCCAATCTATAGCAGGTTATGAATGAACTGTTTCAACTCTGTGAACATCCTAAATAATAACACTAGTATACTAGAAAATCAATTATGAGTATTGCTAAATATCCCAATTTATTTTGTGCATATTATTTAAAAATTTAGGGTTGCCGCGACGATCGCAAATATATTCCCCGAACCGGTTACCTCTATCTGCAAAAAGTTTGTTGCGGACCACTTAAAAAGAAAAAATCTAAAAAGCCGTTTATTGTAACATGGTCGACTTTTCCTTGATCCCCGGCTCAACAAAAAACCACAAGCCCGCATAAACTGGCTGTTCATGCGGGTTTGTGGCGGAAATAAAAATCCACCGGCTACGTGAAGAGGTCAAAGATGAGCCGCTCCTGTCCATCCGAAATTGGACAAGGAATTTATATTGCAATTTAGCAACCGGTCTGAGGAAATTAAAATAATCCACGGCTTTTCGGATGACAGCAAAGATATCATTAGACTGTTTGTAATGAAAATCAAGACTCAATTCTTCTTCAACCAGCCGAAGAAGCTCTCGATTACGGCATTATCATGCGGCGTTCAAGCCAGGGACATGCTTTGGATAATACCTGACAGGATGAGGCTTTCCCACTCTATCCCAATGCTTTTTCCTTCTGGCTTTAGACTGAATGCCGGCAGCCCGCATGCAAATCAAAATACGGGACAGACAGATGTACCAGCCGGTATCTGTTAAAACGCGGTTACGAATTCTGCGATAGCCAAAACTCGGCTTTTCACTATGTATTTCTTGAATTATGGTAATAATCTCACGCTTTTGAATTTCTGAATCATTCGCTTATTCTTACGGTGTATCCACTTGTAATATCCCGACCGTGATACACCAAATTCCTGATATGGCCAAATGATTAAGTAATGGATGCTTAATTCTAATATGGCTTCGTAATATAGCCGCTTCACCTGCCTTTGCCGACATTCCCCCTCTGATATTCTAACAGTTTTTTTAGCTTTGCAAGCTCTATATCCTTTTTTGCTAATTTATATCGTAATTGGTCTTCCGTAGATAGTTTTTTTCGTTTTTGATAAGTGCGTAAAGCATTTCCCGGATGTCGTTTTGCCTCCAGTCCAATCTCGCCTTTATCCCGGTATGCTCTGCCCAATGACAGACCAGTGATTTGTCTAATCCTAATTCTTTTAAAAGCTTTCCGCTGCTCCCACCATCAATATTCCTCTTTACCACCAAAAGTTTGTATTCCTTACTGAAATATCTTTTTGCCCTACCTTTTTATCCATTCTTTTTCACCCCCAATTATAATAAGTAAACAGTGGTTTTTCTATCTACTTACAGGTTATCACTTCAATGCTTATGGGCCTTCAATTTTTGGTTTTTCTTCATGAAAATTATTTAACTCATGGGATACATGTTTGTAATTTCCATCTTCTTCTAGTTGCAAGACTATATTTCCATCTCATGTAGCCAGATAATCTGTACTGACTATATGCCTAATATATCTTATCGTTAATAAATCATCGGTTTCTTCGACACCCACTGTGTAGAGATCTACCGTAGTTCCAATCCCTCCCGACCAATAAGCGTGCTTGTCCGCGTCGTAATATTGAGATTTTCTGATGTGTTCGGTTGTCACATCAAAATGCTTCTGTACAAATCGTTCCAGTACTTCCGCAGGTATTAAAGGGTTATTATATTCTTTATCTTTGGGATAATCAGATGAGATCTCAACTTCATCTGTGGTTCCCATATAAATATAATAAACGACAAAAGCATCTGAATCCACTTTTTCTGCGTCATTCCAAGATTCCCGTCCAATTTCATATGCAAATGGATCTACGTATTTACGGTACTGCTTTAAACTTTGTGGACTCTGGTCATCGTCTGCCATATTGCTTTCACTGTTTTCCTCCGGTGCAGCAGATTCCGACTGCGTATTGCAGGCTGTCAGAGAGATGATTAATAGTGAGAAACAGAAAATACTTAA
>JAEXAZ010000206.1 GCA_023394255.1 Bacillota bacterium
GCCTCAATCAGATTGGTCTTGCCCTGCCCGTTGTCTCCATAGATAATATTGGCAGTTTCGCACAGGGTAAGCTCCAAATCGCAGATATTTCGGAAATCATGCAGTTTGATACGGTCTGCTTTCAAACGCTACACAACCTCGATTTCAATTTTATCAACGCCTACTCTATCACCGGGACGGATTTTTTTGCCCCTCATGGTACATACTGCGCCGTTTACCGTAACAAGCCCGCCGGCCACCAGTTCTTTTGCCTGACCGCCCGTTTCGGCGATCCCCGCAAATTTCAGCAGGGAATCCAGCTTAATAAATTCCGTTTCAATTTTGATCTGTTCTTTTTCCATTTGAACCTCTCCGTTTCCGTTTGTACGGATTTTATAGCTCGGATTTCAGCCGCACCGGCAGAACAAGGAAGGTAAAGCTGCCGCCCTCCGGCGGTACCAGCTTAATCGGGGACAGCGCTCCATTCAGGATCAGCATGATCTCATCACATTCGGAAGCCTTTAACGCGTCGAGCATATAGCGATTATTAAATCCGATTTCCACGTTGGCTCCGGTTTGAACGCAGGGAATTTCATCGTAAGCGCGGCCGATTGCGGTGGAGCAGGAAACTTTAATGATGCCGTTTTCAAACAGCATCCGCAGAGGGCTTTTAATATTATCTGAAATCAGCAGGCTGGCACGCTCGATGGTATTGATCAGTTCCCTTGTATTGATTTTAATGACTGTTGCTTCACCGGCGGGAATCGCGGAACGGTAATCGAGAAACTCCCCCTCGAGCAGACGGGAGATGATTTGATAGCCGTCGATGCGGAAAAGGATATGCCGCTTTGCCACACCAAGTTCCGCCGGAATATCCTCGTCATGCAGCAGCTTGGAAACCTCGGACAACGATTTCCCGGGAATAATGAATGACATCATTTCGGCAAACGCCACAGGTTCCCGGCGCAGCGCCAGACGGTAACCGTCCACCGATACCACATTCAGTTCCCCCTCTTTGATGTCAAACAGCGAACCGGTATGCACCGGCTTGTTATCGCTGACCGCAATGGCAAAGAGTGTCTGTCCAATGATATTTTTCAGTGTGTTCTGCGGAATGACCAGTTCTGTGGTCTGTTCAACCGAAGGAAGCTCGGGATATTCCGAGGCCGGGATACCAAGAATCGTGTATTCCATCATAGAGCCTTTGATAACGGTCAACAGCTTCTCATCAGAAACAATGCTGATCTCCTCAGAAGGCATTTTACGGATCATATCAAAAAAGAGCCGGGCGGAAAGCACAATTTCCCCGGGTGAATAGACTTTTGCCTCTATATCCGTGGAAATTGCAAGTTCAAGGTCGTATCCGGTGAGCGAAAGAAGGTTCCCTTTTGCTTTGAGCAGGATTCCTTCCAGCGCGGGCAGCGTGTTTTTTGCGGAAACAGCGCGGGATACATTGGATACCGCTTCTGACAGGGATTGTTTGTTGCAGACTATATTCATTGGAACACCTCCGGATTTGATAAAGATTCAGAAAAATGAATGGTTTTGAAGGTTTTGTATTTTAATCCTGCATGGATAAAAACAAACAGCCGTTTGTTTCCACACAGGGAAAGATAACCTTAATATAGATAGAGTAAGTATATTACAGATAGTAATAGTAGTAGTAGCGGTTGGAAAGTTGGAAATAGAGAAAACCCCTTTTAAAGGCTCGTCCGTGAGCTGAAGACAGCTTTAGAGGTGTGTGAAATATTTGTGGAGGCGGTGTAAAAAGAAAAAGAAATGCACTTGAACGTGGAAAACAACAGGGGAAAGTGAAAGAAATGTTGAAAACTCTGTGGAAAGTGTGAAATCTTTTTTGAAGGTTCCACTTTTTCAACAATTTGTGTAATGTTGAAAGTCAAATTTTATATCCGACAGAAAATTGCAAATCAGCTGTCGCGGATATTTTTAATGATATCTTCGATCGTTTCTTTATAACGCAGGTCGTTGGACATGTTTTTGTCAACCTGCTGGATCGCGTAGACGATGGTACTGTGGTCGCGCCCGCCGAATTCTTCTCCGATCGTGGACATTGACATCTGGGTAATTTCCCGGACAATATAAATAGAAATCTGCCGCGCCGATGAAATCTGAGCGCTGCGCTTGTTGGAACGGATATCCTGCGGTGTAATGCCGTAAGTGCGCCCGACCTCTGCAATAATCCGTTCCACCGTGACGGGAACGGGCTGATTATCGTTTAAAATGTCGCGGATGGCATTTTGTGCGATGACGATCGAAGGGGAGGTACCCTGCAGGAGTTTATAAGCTTTGAGTTTCTTAACCGCGCCCTCCAGCTGCCGGATATTGGTTTTAAGCCGGTTGGCGATATATTCGGCGACGTCGTCCGGAATCTGGATATCCAGAAGCTGTGCTTTGCGCCGGATGATTGCAATGCGGGTTTCAAAATCCGGCGTTTGGATATCCGCGAGCAGGCCCCATTCAAAACGGGTGCGCAGACGGTCTTCCAGAGTTTTGATTTCTTTTGGAGGGCGGTCGGATGCCAGAACGATCTGTTTTCCGGATTCATAAAGCGTATTAAAGGTATGGAAAAATTCTTCCTGCGTACTTTCTTTTCCGCCGATAAACTGGATATCGTCAACCAGCAGGACGTTGGCCTGACGGTATTTTTCGCGGAAGGCAGGGGTGGTCTTGTCCTGAATGGAAGTAATCATTTCATTGGCAAATTCATCGCCTTTGACATAGATGATATTGTAACCCGGCCGGTTTTTGCGGATATCGGTGCAGATGGCGTGAAGCAGATGGGTTTTGCCGAGCCCGGAAGCCCCATAGATAAACAGGGGATTATAGGCGTTGGCGGGGTTTGCCGCGACGGCGACGGAAGCCGCGTGCGCGAATTTATTGGACGGGCCGACGATAAAGGTATCGAATGTGTATTCGTATTCGCCGTTTGCCGTAAAATTATTCTGCGCGGCGGCAGCGTTGGAGGAAAGGTTCGCCGGGGGATCGGCCGCGGGTATGTCGCAGGTGATTTCTACTTCCACATCGAAACCGAGCACTTCTTCAAAAGCTGCTTTGAGAATGGATGTATATTTTTCCTTAACAATGTTCATCTTAAATTCAGAATTCACTTTCAGATAAGCGGTGGTATCGTCCAGACGAAGGGGGACGATATCTTTCAGCCAGAGGCTGAACGCCACATCCGACATTTTTCCCCGGCAGGTTTCAAGAACAAATTGAAACAAATCGGCAAATGATTCCATAAAAGCAGCTCCTTTAGTGAATAACATGTGGAAATCAGAGAGAAATCCTGTGCAGAATAAAATTTTACACATACTTTTAACAATTTTATAACTTATACATTGTAACACACCGGCGCGGTTGTTTCAAGTATTCAACCGTTGACATTATATATATATAAATATGTATAAAGAGGTTGGCAGGCTGTGTAAAACCCGCGCCAATTGGGAATAACGGCTGAAAAGGCTTGACAAAACCCCTGTTTCTGGGGTATAATGCTACTCTGCAAGGTATGAAAGTGTGCTTTGATGATTGATGTTCATTTCACCCTCCTGCCGGAGGTGTTGATGCAACGATGAGAGGAGGGTTAAGGATGCTTAGAACCTATCAGCCCAAGAAGCTCCAGAGAAAAAAGGAGCATGGTTTTCGTAAAAGAATGGCCACAAAGAACGGCCGTAAGGTACTTGCCCGCAGAAGATCCAAAGGAAGAGCAAGACTGACTCACTAAGGGCGCAGAATTCCTGTTTTGTTCTGTTTTTTGCATAAAATACCGATCAAATCCGGAATTTTTGGCTGTCGCGGGCGCTGGCAGAAAATATTCGACCACAGCTATGCTTGTGGTCTTTATTTTTAATTTAGGAGCGCCGCTGTCCGGAGGGCAAAACATGTTTCATACCACAACACTGACATTGAACAAAGAGTTCCGCAGAGCCTACTATCGGGGCCGTGCCTTTACCACTCCCGTAGTCGTGGTCTACGCCATCAAAAACCACAAAGGCATCAACCGCATTGGACTGACCGCTACCAAAAAGATTGGAAAGGCGGTGCAGCGCAACCGTGCGCGCCGTATCATCCGCGAAGCCTATCGCTTACTTGAAGTTGAATTTCCCGTTGGATGGGATTTTGTTTTTGTCGCGCGTTCCAGGACTGTTTTCTGCAAAACGGGAGATATTATGAAAGCGATGCGCCAAGCCATCCTGCGGCTGTTTCCTGAATCATGAAAGATTTGCTGCTTTTTTTCATCCGGTTCTATCAAAAACGGCTTTCTCCGTTGAAGGGTCGTCCTACCTGCCGGTTTTACCCCACTTGTTCGGTTTATGCCTACACCGCTATCCAGCGCTTTGGCGCACTTCGCGGCGGATGGCTGGCGCTGAGACGCATCCTGAAATGCCATCCGTTCCATCCGGGCGGGCTGGACCCCGTTCCGGAAAAATTTACGTTTCGAAAATTGAAATGAGAGGAAATAAGAATAGATGCAATGGTTGTATATGATATTGGGTTATCCGCTCGGCTGGGTGATGTGGCTTTGCTATAAAATCATCCCGATTTATGGTGTGTCACTGATTCTGTTCACCATTATCACCAGAGGGATTTTGGTACCGTTTTCGATCAAGCAGCAAAAATCCATGGTAAAAATGCAGATTTTTAAGCCCCGCATGGATGAAATCCAGAAGAAATATGCCAATAACAAAGAAAAGATGAACGAAGAGCTGATGAAGCTCTATCAGGAGGAAGGCTACAACCCGATGTCGGGGTGCCTGCCTATGGTGATTCAATTTCCGATCCTCTTCGGTTTGATCGATGTCATCTATAAACCCATGACTCATATTCTGCGCCTGGGTTCTGACCTGATTTCCCAAGCGGCTACAATTGCGGCCCCTCTTTTGAATGTAGAGGTGGCCAACCTTACCAAGGATTATTCCTCTCAGCTGAAAATTATCGGTGCGGCTCAGCAAAACCCGGATGCATTTGCCTCCCTTCCGGGATTTATGGACGCGATTTCCACCTTGAATCTGCATTTTTTGGGGATCGACCTCACCCAGACCCCGACGCTCGCGTTCAATATGCTGCTTCTGGTTCCGATCCTTTCTGGCATTACTTCGCTGCTGGTGTCGGTTTTCACCATGAAGCAGACCGCGGCGACTGCCGGGAACAGCCCGCAAATGGCGGGTATGTCCAAAAGTATGATGCTGATGATGCCGCTTATGTCGACCTGGTTTGCCTTTATCTTACCGGCCGGCGTGGGCATCTACTGGATTATTTCCAACCTGCTGATGGCGGTGCAGACTTATTTATTGAATCGGTATATGAATCCTGCAAAACTCGCTGAGCAGGCGAAAATGGAATACGAGGAAAGAAAAGAAACTGAACGTCAAAAACGAATAGAAGCGAAAAAGAAACTTCGGGAGCAGGGCCTTCCGGACGACGATACAGTGTCCCTGAAGGAACTGAATCGCCAGAAACTTGCGGCGGCGAGAAAACGTGACGCAGAGAAATACGGCGAAGAATACAAAGAAGTCACGGATGAAGATTTGAAGTGACAGGAGGGCACTATGAAAGAGAGTATTAAAGAAGCGAGGAATGTTGAGGAAGCAATTGAACTGGCGTGCCGGGAACTTGGCAAGTCAAGGGATGCAGTTGAGTTTGAAATTATCAGTCTCCCCAAACGCGGATTTTTGGGACTGCGGAATACGCCCGCCAAAGTGCGCGTTTATGTGGAGGAGCCTGAGCAGATGGTTCAGGAGACTCGTGTAAGCCCTGCCCAGGAGCGTGAAAAAAAAGCGGACAGGCATTCGAAACCTGTTCAGCCTAAACCGGAGCTGAAACAGGCGGTTAATCAGGAGACACAAAATTTGGAAAAACCCCGGGGTAATGCTCCTCAGAAGGAAGCGGAACCCTTTGAGCTGAAATTTGTAAGTGCCGGCGAAGTGGATGGCAAGGCAAAAACCGCTGCCGATTATGTTCGGAATGTGCTGGCTGAAATGGGCGTGACAGCTGAAATTTCTGTGGCATTTACAGAAAATGGAATTCTTCTTCGCCTTTCCGGCGAAGGGCTGGGCGTCATTATTGGACGCCGCGGTGAAACGCTGGATGCTTTGCAGCATCTTGCGGGTTTGGTTGCCAACCGTCAGGAAGGCGATTATATGCGTGTGACGATTGATTCCGGAAATTACCGGGAAAAACGGGAACATACGTTGGAACAGCTTGCGAGGAAACTTTCCGCATCCGCGGTCCGTTACGGTCGTCCATCCACGCTGGAACCGATGAACCCCTATGAACGGCGTATTATCCATTCGACTGTTTCTAAAATTGAGGGCGTTTCTTCTTCGTCAATCGGGGAAGAGCCAAATCGCCGTGTTGTCATAACACCGGACCGTTTGCGTCCGCAGGGGAACCGCGGCGGCAGAGGAAAGGGCGGAAAACCGTTCGGTGACCGCCCGCCCCGCAGAAATGACCGCCGCGAAGGCGGAGAAAACCGCCGGCGCGATAACGCGGGGCGTACAGCCAGCAATCCCCGCCCTGCAATGAATCGTGGGAAGACAGATGAAACAACTCATCCGACTTCTACCAATGTAGACCGCGTCTATGCAAAAGAACTGGAGCAGACACCGCGTCCGGTTCAGGCAAATCCTCAGCCCGCGGAAAAGCCGTCTCCTGCACGTACGGAAGTACGCAGGGAGGGAGAAGATCTTCCGCTGTATGGAAAAATTGAGCTGTAAGATTGTTTGAATACGACAAAAGGGGAGGTTTCACGTGAAACTTCCCCTTTTTGACGAACGCGATTCTCATTGTTCCAGAAGTGATTGGAGGAAGCTATGGATACAAATACAATTGCCGCGATTGCAACACCGCTCGGTGTCGGCGGGATCGGTGTCGTGCGGATATCCGGTGAAGATGCTTTCACGGTTGCGGACAGGCTGATCAAAACCGCGCAGAACCGCGCAATCT
>JAEXAZ010000110.1 GCA_023394255.1 Bacillota bacterium
GTTTCCACCCACCCGCAAGACTGGCTGGAAAAAGCGCGGGAATATCGAAACAGGTATCCCTCGTTTTCCGAACAGGAGATCACAGATCCGAATTTCGCGGTGGCGAAGCTTTCGGAATTTATGGATAGGGATACAGTCATTTGCCTGGATGTCGGGCAAAACCAGATGTGGGGCGCGCAGTCGCTGGAACTCGCGGACGGCCGAAGGCTGCTGACTTCCGGAGGGATGGGCTCGATGGGCTTTGCGCTGCCCTGCGCAATCGGCGCGTATTACGCCGGAAACCGCAAAACTGTGTATGCGGTTGCGGGCGACGGCGGTATCCAGATGAATGTGCAGGAGCTGGAGCTCCTCAAAAGAAACCATATACCGGTCAAGGTCATCATCCTGAATAACCGCAGCCTTGGCATGATCCGGCATTTCCAGGAGATGTATTTTGAAAGCCGGTATGCCGCCACCGTTACGGATTACGCCGCTCCTGATTTTTGCGGCCTCGCGCAGGCATACGGCATCCAAAGCATGCGGGTGAAAAACAGCGGGGATTTTGAGAAGATGAGAAGTCTGCTGGCGGACGCAGAGCCCGCCGTCATCGAAATCATGCTTCCGCAGATAACCCATGTCATTCCCAAGCTTGCGGTGGGCAGGCCGATAGAGGAACAGGAACCGCTTCTGGACCGCCCGGAATTTCTCAGCAATATGCTGATCGAACCATTCGAAGCTGATAATGGGTGAATCAGTGCTTGAAAGGAGGGAACAAAACTGAACAGTTATCAAATGTTTATAAAAAATACCTTTGACAGTTTTAAATGTAAAAACAAGGAAGATTTTTTAACCTGTATTCCGGTCTATGACGAAAAAGACAAAATCTGCGGTTGGCTGCGGCCGATTACCCGGGATTACCGCGTCACAATGCCGTGGTGCGCAAAGCTTTTGGCCGAATGGCGCAATGAAAACCCGTCCGTGTCGTCGGAGCGGTTTATCGCCACAACCGAGGGGACTGAAAGGTGGCTGGACGAGAAGGTGATTGACAGGAGCGACAGAATCCTGTTTTTAATTGTTACGGTTGACGGGCACAACATTGGGCATATCGGTTTTTCCTCCTTTGACTGGGAGGAAAAAAGCTGTGAGGTGGACGCAGTCCTTCGGGGCGAAAAATCCACGCATCCCGGCCTGATGACCTATGCCCTGCGCGCGTTGCTCGACTGGGGCCTTTTGGATTTGCAGGTGGAAATCATCCGGCTGCGCGTGCTCCCGGACAATTTCCACGCCATCCGTTTTTATAAAAAAAACTATTTTATAACAGAAAGAGAAAATCCGCAGGAGAAATTTACGGTGATGCGGCTTTTGAAAGATCATACGGAGCATGCCGTTTATAACGAACAACCACAGAAAAAGCACAGGAGGATTCTATTTTGAAAGAACGAATCAGCGAAAGGGTCCGTAATCTGGAACAATCGCAGATCAGGAACATGTCGATTGAATGCGATAAAATAGGCGGGATCAATCTCTCACAGGGGATCTGCAGCCTGCCTCTGCCGCCCGTACTGGCCGAAGAAGCCAAGGCGGCGATTGACGGCGGCAAAAACCACTATACCAGGTATGACGGAATCGGTGAGCTGCGCGAGGCTCTGGCCGGAAAGCTTGCCGGATATAACGGGATACAGGCGAACCCCGAGACGGATATTGTCGTCACTTCCGGTTCGACGGGCGCGTTTTACTGCGCATGCATGGCCCTGCTGAACCCCGGTGACGAGGTGATTTTGTTTGAACCTTACTATGGCTATCATGAATATACGCTGAAAGCGCTTGACATGGTGCCTGTTTATATAAAGCTGTCCCCTCCGGAGTGGAGCTTTCAGCCGGAGGACATCGAACGCGCGGTCACCGCGCGCACCAGGGCGATTTTGATCAATACGCCCGCGAACCCATCCGGCAAAGTCTTTTCCAAAAAAGAGCTCGAGCTGCTGGCGGAAATCTGCATCCGGTACGATCTGCTTGTTTTTACGGATGAAATCTATGAATATATTGTATACGACGGTTTTTCCCACATCAGCCCCGGCGCATTAAAGAACATTCAGGACAGGGTGGTCACGATATCGGGGTATTCCAAGACGTTCAGCATTACCGGCTGGCGTGTCGGGTACTGCGCCTGCCGTGAGGAATTCGCCCGGCCCATCGGCTGCGCGAACGATCTTGTTTATGTCTGCGCCCCCTCCCCTTTGCAGGCGGGGGTAAGCCGCGCCATTGCCAGACTGCCGGACAGCTTTTACGGGTCGCTGCGCGGGCAGTATCAAAAGAAAAGGGATCTTCTGTGCGGCGCGCTGCGGGAAGCTTCACTTACCCCGTATGTCCCGCAGGGAGCCTATTATGTCCTGGCGGATATCAGCAAAATACCCGGCGATACGAGCAGGGAAAAGGCGATGTGTCTGCTGGAGAAAACAGGGGTGGCGGTCGTGCCGGGCAGCGCCTTTTACCGCAGCGGCGGCGAAAATCTGGCAAGGCTCTGCTTTGCGAAAGACGATCGGGAATTGGAGGAAGCCTGCGAAAGGCTTCAAAAGCTGAAATTCCTTTTGTAATTTGATTAATCCGGGCGGCAATGCACTTGTTTGCGGCGCTGCCATCGGGGATTACTGAGGAAACGGCATGAATTTTCAGGGAGGGGATCATTTGAAAAAAAGAATCAGTTTTGCCGGGCCGTCCATTACGGAAAAAGAGCTTTCCTATGTTCTGGATGCCTCAAAGAACGGATGGTACGAACATTACGACGATTATACAAAAAGGCTGGAGAGAACCTTCGCCGATTATATAGGTGTCAGATACGCCCTTGCCACCCACTGCTGTACGCAGGCTTTGCACCTCGCGGCGGCGGCATTGGAGCTGAATGAAAGCGATGAAGTGATTGTCACCGATTTCAGTTGGGTAGCCACAGCCTATGCGGTGGCTTACACGGGTGCCAAATGCGTTTTCGTAGATATCGATCCCGAAACATGGACGATCGATCCGGCATGTATCAGAAAAGCGATCACGAAGAAAACCAAAGCGATCATGCTGGTGCATACCTTCGGCCACCCCGCCGACATGGACGAAATTATGAAGATTGCGCGGGAATACGGCCTGTTTGTCATCGAGGACGCCGCGCCCGCCGCCGGGGCGGAATATAAGGGCAGACGCGTGGGTTCCTTCGGGGACGTCTCCTGTTTCAGCTTTCAGGGTGCAAAGATGACGGTGAGCGGGGAGGGGGGTATCCTGCTGACCGATAACGAGGAAGTTTACAGGCGCGCCTGCCTGCTTGCCTCGATGGGCAGGACCGACAGCAAGTCTGTTTTCTGGTCGGATGAACTGGGTTATCAGTATACCATGGGCAATCTGGCGGCTTCCCTCGCGCTCGCCCAGCTCGAGCGGGTGGAGGAGCTGATGGATAAGAAACGGGCGCTGTTTGACGGCTATGACAGGCGCCTGAAGGATATCCCGGGAATCCGGATGATTCGGGAAAAAGAAGGCTGCAAAAGCAACTACTGCTATCCGTCCATCCTGCTGGAAAATCAAACGCAGGAACAGCGGGACGCCATTCTGGCGGGACTCAAAGCGTGCAATATCCACGCAAGGCCGGGATTTCCGCGTATGAGCCGGTTCCCCGTGTTCGAGCAGCGGTTTGAAAATCCGGTTGCGGCAAGCGTGGAACAAAAGGGCGTTTCTCTGCCGTCCGCGGCGAATCTGACGGACGAGGATGTCGGCGTTGTATGCGAAACCCTCTTGAGCCTGCTTGAAACCGTGTGATTCGAGGTGTGTTGTGATGAGTTCTGAAAAGCAGTTAAGAGAAGAAATACTCGAGAGAGTCGCCCGGCTTTATGCGCTGCGCACACAAAACCAGGCCTTTGTGCCGGGGAAATCCAAGGTGCATTACGCGGGTAGGGTTTTCGATGAAAAAGAGATGCAGGCTATGGTGGACAGCGTGCTGGATTTCTGGCTGACGCTGGGCAGGCGGGGAAACCGGTTCGTCTCGGATTTTCTGGCCATGACAGGCATGAAATACGGGCTTGTGGTGAATTCAGGTTCCTCGGCCAACCTCGTTGCGGTCAGCGCGCTGTGTTCCCCGAACATGCCGCGTCCAATGGTGCCCGGCGATGAGGTAATCACCACGGCGCTCGCTTTTCCCACAACACTCAACCCGATCCTGCAGAACGGGCTGGTTCCCGTCTTCGTCGATGTGGAAGAGGGCACCTACAATATAGACGCCTCGCAACTCGAACAGGCGCTGTCTGAGCGCACGCGCGCGGTAATGTTCGCGCACACGCTGGGCAATCCGGCCGAGATGGATGTAATTATGGAATTTGCGCACAAATATGATCTTTATGTGATCGAGGACACCTGCGATGCACTGGATTCTTTTTATCAGGGAAAACGCTGCGGTACCTTTGGCGACCTTTCGACCTACAGCTTCTATGCGGCACACCATATCACCATGGGCGAGGGCGGGGCATTGCTCACAAATAACCCTCAAATTTACAGGCAGGCTCTGTCG
>JAEXAZ010000210.1 GCA_023394255.1 Bacillota bacterium
TGAAAAATTGATGAGAAAATAAACCAGCGCCATAGAGGCGAACAACAGGAAAACCTGTGAGGAGGATGCGAACCGTCCCATCAGAATCATGCCTTTGCCGGTAAATTCCTCAATCGCGACAGCCCACAGAAAAGAAGAGTCCTTGACGGTGGTGATGACCTGTGAGAGCAGCGACGGGACAATATTGTGGAAACATTGCGGCATGACAATGTAACGCAGCGTCTGAAAAAAGGTGAAGCCCTGTGCATGCGCCGCCTCAAACTGTCCGAACGGGATTGCGTTTAGGCCGCCTCGGATGATTTCGGCGATTACCGCTGTCTCAAAGATGGTCAGCGAGCAGATGCCGGAATAGTTCGCGGGGATCGGCACGAGGAAGCGAATCGCCAGAATCCACAGGATCAGCGGTGTGTTGCGCACCGCTTCGATGTAGATAGCCGCGAGTTTTCCCAGAATACCTCTGTCATAGTTTCGCAGCAGGCCCAGAATCATGCCGAAGAAAATACTCAGCAAAATGCTGGAACCGGCGAAAAACAGGGTGGTGCGCAGACCCTCCAGCAGGAACATGGTATTGTCATAGGTAAAAATTGACTGAAACAGTTCCACTTTACATCCCCCCTGTCTGAACAATTTCTATCGGGGTGTCCCGCACGATTGCCGCCTCTGCCTGGGAGATCGTGCGGACTTCCTTTTTCTTTAGCTTTTGCTCCAGTTTGCGCGCGTAGGACGAAAGCGGGAAGCAGAGCAGGAAGTAAAGAATGCCGGCCGTGATATAGGCGGGGCCATAAATCAGTCGACCGGTTGCCAGATTGTCCGCACGGTACATCAGGTCGCCCCCGGCGATCATTGCGAGGACGGAGGTGTTTTTAATCAGGTTCACCGCCTGATTGGTCAGCGGCGGGAGGATAATTTTTACAGTCTGGGGAAGGATGATGTAGCGCATGGTCTGCACATAGGTAAACCCCTGGCTTTTTGCGGCTTCCGTCTGCCCGACCGGGATCGACTGGATTCCGGTGCGCACGACCTCGCTGATATAAGCGCCGGTATAAACCCCGATGCCCAAAACGCCGATTGAGAACTTTCCCAGCATAATGCCAAGGTAAGGCAGCCCATTGTACAGGAAAAACACCTGTATGACGAGCGGGGTATTCTGGATAAATTCTACATAAACCCGCCCGACGGCTTTGCATGTTTTATTGCCGGAGGTTGACAGGATTCCAAACAGGATGCCAAGGGCAAGCGCCAGAAGCAGCGCGAGGACCGCAACCGCAAGCGTCTGCAGAAACCCGTTCCCAAGCGCTGCCCACTCGCCGGCCAGAATCCTCCACTTATCTATTGAAAAAGGTGAACTTTTCATACCAATACCATCGCCCTTCCGGTCTTGCCCTGATTTTTAAGAGAAACCCGCTTAGACCATCCGGCTTTCCGGATGGTCTAAGCGGCTATACGGCCAGCCTTGGATCAATTGAGTCCCCAGGTTTCGATCATCTGATCCAGTTCGCCGCTGGATTTTAATGCTGCCACTTCGGCATCCACGAGTTCAGCCAGATCTTTATTGTCCAGCTTGCTCGCGATACCGTATTCCTGCGGCGAATATTTTTCATCCAAAATCACTGTGGAATCGTCTACATAGCCGCTCAGAATCGAGCCGTCCACAGAAAAGCAGTTGACACGGCCGGAATCCAGCGCCGCCTTGATTTCCGGGTAGGTGGGATATTCGTCAAATTTAATCTGAATACCCAGTTCATCGGCCGCTGCCTGAATCGCCTGCATGGAGGTTGCGCTCTGCGCAACGCCTATGGTTTTGCCGCCAAGGTCTTTGAGCCCTGTTATGCCGGAATCCTTTTTAACCATCAGCTTGACTGCGTCGGTATAATAGGGCTGCGAGAAGTTATAAGTCAGCTTGCGCTCTTCCGTGATCGTAAACGTCGCGATTACGAGATCCAGCTCCCCGGTGTCGAGCAGAGGGCCGCGTGTTTTCGCGGTGACAGCCTGGGTTTCCAGCTTGGTTTCGTCTCCCAGCAGATCTTTTGCAATCCGTTTTGCCAGATCAATTTCAAATCCTTCCACTTCGCCGCTGGCGGTGTTTTTCAGCCCGAAATTCGGGACATCCACTTTTACGCCGACCTTCAGCACGCCTGCCGATTTGATTTTATCCAGGGTCGGGCTGCCGGAAGCAGCTTCTGAGGAGGCCGCCGTACTGGCTGCCGGAGCGGAAGAAGCGGCGGGTGCCTGCTGCGTACCGCAGGCGGCTGTGGAAAGCAGCAACATCCCGGTTAAGGCCAGAGCAGTCCATTTTTTGATTGAGTTCATTACAATCATCCTTTCTCCTTCTGTATAAAAAGCCTTGCGCTTTTCAAAACTATCTCAGAATTTTGCTGAGAAATGCCTTGGTGCGTTCATTCGTCGGGTTTTCAAAAAAATGTTCCGGTTTTCCTTCTTCCAAAATTGAACCGTCATCCATAAAGATCACCCTGTCGGCAACCTGCCGGGCAAATCCCATCTCGTGCGTGACCACAACCATAGTGATATTTTCCTTGGACAGGCGGATCATGACGTCGAGCACTTCCTGCACCGTTTCCGGATCGAGGGCGCTGGTCGGTTCATCAAACAGAATGATCTTCTGCTGGGTGGCGAGCGCACGCGCAATCGCTACACGCTGCTGCTGCCCGCCGCTCAAAGTTGACGGATGGACATGCGCCTTGTCACGAAGCCCTACGATGTCGAGATACTGAAACGCCTGTTCCTCCGCTTCTTTTTTCGGCACGCCGTGGAGCTTCATGGGTGCCAGAGTGACATTCTGCAGTACGGTCATATGCGGGTACAGGTTAAACTGCTGAAAAACCATCGCGGTTGTCCTGCGGATCAGGTCGGTTTTGTTTTTTTGGGTCAGTTCCGTGCCTTCCAGAAATACGTGCCCGGATGTCGGCTCCTCCAAAAAATTCATGCAGCGGATCATGGTGCTTTTTCCGGAACCGGACGGCCCGATAACGACCAGTTTTTCCCCCTGTTTGACTTCGAGATTGATATCTTTTAGGACATGCAGATTCCCGAAATATTTGTGGACCCCAACCATTTTAATCATTCAAACAGCTCCCTTCGGCGGACACAGCCCTGCCGTTACACACAAACACAAAATGACGCTCCAACCCCCTAAGAGTTGAAGCGTCATTGCTCATTTCCTGCATATTTGTTTTTTTATTATTATGGCATAAACGGGAGCGGAAGTCAACATTAAACCGCCGTTCAGGTATTTGAATAATATTTATGTATCATAAAAACGATTTTTAAATGCAGGAATTCCCACCTGGTATGCAAAATTCCCCGCGTTTAAAAGGAACCCCGCATCCGGCGGATCAGCCGGTAAGCGACGGTGTTTTGCAGCACAAGGGGGGCCTTGTGCGCAAAGAATAAAACGCCGTCGGTCGGAGACCGGATTTCCGAAAGGACTTCGCCGCTGCACGGGTCGAGGATTTCTGCCATCAGGTCGCCGCGGAGCACCGCGTCTCCGGGATGCTTATGCCTGCGGTAGATGCCGCCCGCATCCGTCAGGATGGTGCTCAGGTTATCCTCCTGGATCACGCTTGCCATGTAGCCGCTGTGGCAGTTGTAATGCAGAATCCCGGTGCGCGTCAGAAACCGCAGCACGGCGGTAACCGCCTGCCGCGCCGAAGTCTCATCAATGCAGTCGGTCTCGTTGGTATAAACGGAGAAAGCGTTGGAATTCCAAAGCTGCCAGTTGTAATTGAGGGTTTTGGTATCGATCGGCCGCGGCTTGCGCACCACCACAAACGGCAGGCCGAACAGGCTGCCGAGGCTGGTTGTCTGATAGCCGGTATCCATCATCCGCACATGCGGGACAAAATCGCCGGGCATATAGAAACTGGCAAAGTGGATGCCATAGCTGTAGCCCTGCACCTGTCGAAACAGGCTGTCGGCAATGCGCTGGGTGGTTTCCCCGTTCCCGTCGCCGGGAAACATACGGTTGATATCGGTGTTGTCCACCGCCCAGAACCGTTTTCCCACATTCATCGAAAACTGGTTGACGCAGGGGACCACCAGTATTTCATGATCTTTTACGATCGCGCCGCGCCGTTCCAGTTCTTTGAGCTCCCGAATGATCTGGGAGCAGACATAGACCTGCTGGATTTCGTTGCCGCGCAGGCCGCCGACGATACAGGCCGATTTGGTGCCGGAACCAAACCGGTAGCCTTCAATCCGCAGTGGTTCCCGGTAGCAGGATTTGGTGGAGAAAAGTGTTTCGACTTTCATACCGCACCCCCCAATATCCTGGCAATCAGGGAACCGTCGTATACCACCGGATAGTCGCGCAGCGTAAAGAGCAAACCGTCGCAGGGAGAGGACAGTTCGGCGATGACTTCACCCGCGAGCGGGTCAAAAATGGTACCGATCGGCTCGCCTTTCTGTACATGCGCGGTATGGCGGGCGCAGGGGGTAAAAATCCCGCAGCAATCGGAGGAAACCTGCATCACTTCCCCGTCGGTGGAAATGACGGGCTCTTTGGGCAGGCAAACTTCCCCTGTCCAAACGCCGAGTTCGGCAAGCAAAGCAAAAATACCGTCGAGCAGCTGGTCGCCGTAAGCCTTTGTAATGCGCATCCCGGCTCCCATTTCCACCACCAGTGCGGGTGTTCCGGCCGCGTTCAGGCTGTAAGCCAGCGTGGATTCCAGTACGGTTTCCGCTTCGTGCACCCACACAAAGTCGGTATTCAGCAGCCTGGCATATGGCAGGAGCTTTTCCGCGGAGGTTTCATTGACGCGGACCTGCGGGATTTCCCGCAGAAAAATATTACTGGCGTGAATATCAATACACATGTCCGCTCCAACCAGGTCCTGCATGATGCTGTGCGCAAGGA
>JAEXAZ010000272.1 GCA_023394255.1 Bacillota bacterium
CTGATGTAGTTATTTTCCTACATCAGGGGGTGTTTTGTCACTGTCCGTTTTTACTGGACCTGTTCACATCAGTACGGGCTTTGTTTATGCGCCTTTGGAAACTGCCTCGCAGCGGGATTCGCAGGTAACAATCGCGTCCGTCGGGCAAGCGGCGGCACAGGCGCCGCAGTTTGTACACTGAACAGGATCGATTACGGCCAGATTATCGGTGACGGTAATCGCGCCGGATTCGCAGGCTTTTTCACACTTTTTGCATCCGATGCAACCGTTTTTACAAACCTTCCGGGTAAAAGCGCCTTTGTCATGTGAGCTGCAGCCCACGTAAACCGTGCTTTTTTTCGGAATGATATCAATCAAATGGTTCGGACAAGCCTTTGCGCACATGCCGCATCCTACACAAGCGGCCTTGTCAATGATTGCAATGCCGTCTACAATGGAAATCGCTCCATATTGACATACATCGATGCAATCACCATAGCCGAGACAACCATGCGAACAGCTCCCCTTGCCCTGATAAAAGAAATTACAGGCAGCGCAGGACTGCTTGCCGCGGTAATCCATGATGCTGTCGGTTGCGTAACAGTTGCCCGAGCAGCGGACAATCCCGTACTGCGGTTCCACATCTTCACTGGCAACTCCCAGAGCCTCGCTTACTCTTTTCGCAACCTCACTTCCGCCGGGAATACACAGGTTTGCTTTCGCTCCGTTATGGGCGCAGGCTTTTGCATAATCGTCACAGCCGGCATAACCGCACGCGCCGCAGTTTGCGCCCGGCAGTTCAGCCCTGACGGCTTCAAACAATTCGTCGGCCGGTACAGCCATTACTTTTGCGGCAATAACCAGCAAGATGGAAGCCAGTAAACCAATTGCGCCTACAATTATAATCGGTAATATCATTTTGCCCTTGCCTCCTAACTATTTGAACAGGCCGTCAACGATACCGCTGAAGCCCATAAAGCTGATCGAACAGATGGCCGCCGCAACCAGTGTAATCGGAATGCCCTGAAAAGACTTTGGAACTGTGGCGGATGCGTCGACACGGGAGCGTATACCGGAAAACAGCACCATTGCCAACAGAAATCCCAGTCCGGAACCGATGGAGTTCACCATTGACTGCGCAAAATTGTACCCTTCATCGAGATTCAAAATCGTTACACCCAGCACAGCGCAGTTGGTGGTAATCAACGGAAGGTAAATGCCCAGCCCGCGATGCAGAGCAGGAATATATTTTTTCAGGACCAGCTCGATAAACTGCACCAGTGCGGCAATAATCAGGATAAACACAATGGTTTGCAGATATGTCAAACCTCTGGGTACAAGCACATAGGTATAAATAGGCCATGTAGCAGCGGTAGCCACGGCCATGACAAAGGTAACCGCCACACTCATTCCAAACGCGGAATCCAGTTTTTTACTGACCCCAAGGAACGGGCAGATTCCCAGAAACTTTGCCAAAACGTAGTTGTTTACAAGGACCGCGCTGACAAGAATCATTGCAAATTCCTTCATCAGTTACAGCCCCCCTTCTGTGCAACAGCGCAGACAGACGCGGACGGGCAGCCTGCGCAGCCGAATTCTTTCTTTTTAATTGCTTTGCCCTTCGTCAGGAAATTCACCAGCGCAATCAACACTCCAAAAACCATGAAGCCGCCGGGAGCAAGCAAAAAGACAATGACGGGGTCCCATAAATTTGCTGTGATGGTGTAACCCATCCAAGTGCCATTCCCAACCAATTCGCGGATGGAGCCCATGCAAAACAGCGCGAGCGTAAATCCAAGCCCCATGCCAATACCGTCACAGGCAGAAGCCAAAACGGTATTTTTGTTTGCAAACATTTCAGCACGTCCAAGGATGATGCAGTTCACAACGATCAGCGGCAGATAAACGCCGAGGGCTTTGTCCAAGTCGGGCGCGTATGCTCTCGTCAAAAACTGAACGATCGTTACGAAACCGGCGATGATGACGATGTAGCAGGGAATTCGAACCTTATCCGGAATGATATTTTTCAGAAGGGAAATTACCACATTTGACCCGATTAAAACGACCATTGTCGCCAGGCCCATTCCGATGCCGTTAACCGCCATGGTGGTAACCGCAAGCGTTGGGCAAGTACCAAGAATCAAAACCAAAGCGGGATTTTCTTTAATAATGCCGTTTAATAATATCTGCCAATTGTTCTTTTTTGTTAATTCACTCATTGTCTATGCACCCTCCCCTACAGCCTCAAAAGCAGTATATGCGGTTGCAACCGCACGCAGGAACGCTTTTGAGGAAATGGTAGCTCCGGTAATGGTCTCAACGCCTTCCAGTTCCTTGTCTTTCCCAACAAACTGGCCGGTGAAGGACGGCATCCCGGTCTTTGAGCCTAATCCCGGAGTCTCCGAGTTGTCAAGCAGCTTCGTGCCGGTAATTTTCCCGTCAGAACCAATTCCGACCATAATTACATAAGCGCCGCCAAAGCCCTTGTCCTGAACTTTGAATGCCCATCCGGCACCGCTTTCGTCCTTAGCAGCAATCAGCAGTCCTTCAACGCCGTCGACCTGTACCTCAG
>JAEXAZ010000274.1 GCA_023394255.1 Bacillota bacterium
ACATCGGGCAGCGTCCGTATCGACGGGTCGGATATTGTGGAGTCCTCTTCCGAAGCGAAATCGAAAATCGGGTATTTACCCGAAAACCCTCCCCTCTATCCGGATATGACCGTTAACGAGCAGCTGATTTTCGCGGCGAACCTGCGCAAAATCCCCAAACAGAAGCGCGAAAATGCAATTGCTTTAGCGTGTGAACAGGTAAATATCAAAGGCGTACGCCGCAGGCTGATCAAAAATCTGTCCAAGGGCTATCGTCAGCGTGTCGGATTTGCGCAGGCGCTTCTTGGGGAACCCGAGTTGCTGATTCTGGATGAACCGACGGTGGGGCTCGACCCGCGCCAGATTATCGAAATCCGTGAAACGATCGCAGAATTAGGGAAAGCCCATACCATTATACTGAGTTCGCACATCCTCTCCGAGATTACCGCGGTTTGCAGGCGGGTTATTGTTTTAAGCAACGGAAGGCTCGCCGCAGACGATCTTCCGTCAAAACTTGTTGCAAAGATGTCCCCGGAAGGAAAGCTGGTATTGCGTGCGGATGGAACACCGGAACAGGTTGCAGCCGCAATCCGGAAGGTTCCCGGGATCAAAACCTGTACGCCGCAGGCCAGTCCGGAGGATGGGCAGGTTGAATTTATACTTGAAACACAAAGCGGCGAAGACATCCACCGCCCGCTTTTCTTCGCGCTGGCGGAGGCCCAGTGCCCAATCCGGCTGCTGAAACCGCTGGAGACAAGCCTGGAGGATGTTTTCCTGCAATTGACTCAGGACAGGCGTTATGAGGAGGCAAACTGATGGGGGCCGTCTTTAAAAAGGAATTATGGCAGTACTTCCACTCCATGGTGGGATATGTTTTTCTCTGTATTTTTCTGCTGCTGGGCGGATATTACTTTTCGGTCGGCAATTTGCTCAGCCAAAACGGGGATATCAAAGGCTTTTTTTCATCTATGATTCTGGTGATCATGTTTTTGATTCCCATGCTCACCATGCGCTCCTTTTCGGAGGAGCGTAAAATGCGGACAGACCAGCTTCTGCTGTCTTCCCCGGCTCCGCTGGGCAGGATCGTGCTTGGCAAGTTTTTTGCCGTTCTGACTGTTTTCAGCGCCGGCCTTGCGGTAACGCTCATCTATATCGTAATTCTGGCCGCTTTCGGGTCCTTTGAATTTCTGATTGTGTTCGGAAATTATTTTGGAATACTGATCGCCGCCGGCGCATTTATCGCGATCGGCATGTTTCTTTCCGCTCTGACAGAAAATCAGGTTGTGGCAGGGGTCATCAGCTACAGTACGCTTCTGGGGCTGTGGCTGATTGGATTTGTCGGCGGCTATATTGCGAAAGGGCCGATTCACACCCTTGTAACCTATCTGTCGTTAAGCAATAAATTCGACGAATTTGCCATGGGCATTTTCAGCATGTCCTCTGTGGTTTATTATATCAGCATCACCATACTGTTTCTGTTTTTGACCACCCGGATACTGGAACACAGAAGATGGGAATAGGAGAAGTATTTCATGAATAAAAAATACAGTTATGCAGTTGTTTCGCTCCTGATTATCCTGTTGGCTGTGGGAATTACAGTACTCGCCAATATCTGCGCAGCGGTTGGGACAGACCGATTGGGCCTTAAATTCGATCTGACCGCAAACAAGCTCTATGAGCTTTCAGACGAAACAAAAGGCATCGTTGCGGCACTTCCCGAACCTGTGACCATAACGGTATTCAACACGCAGGAGGATTTCCTGCCGCTGCTGAAAGAGCTTTTTCTGCGCTACGATTTGGCCGGAGACCGGTTAACCGTGCGGTATGTTGACCCTTATCAGGACCCCAACCTTGTGGATTATTACAAGCAAAAGGGGTTTGAGATGGCGCTGGGCAGCGTCGCTGTGGAAGGGAAAAGCGGACGGACAAAAGTATTGCAGACAGCGGATTTCTACGAGATTGACAGCGACACCAATACCGTAAAGAGCCTGGTTGCGGAGCAGCAGATGACTTCCGCCCTGCTTTATGTCACCAATCCCGAAGCCCCTCTTGTGCAGTTTACGGACGGCCACAATGAACAGCCTTCCGCATCGCTGATGAAGCTGTTCGAACAAAATAATTATCTGGTAAAAAGGACCACCCTCTCCGTCATGGGAATAGACAGCTCCGCAAAAATACTGGTGATCGCCTCCCCTGTCCGCGATTTTTCCGCGGATGAAATTACACAGCTGGACGCGTTCCTGTCACGCGGCGGGCGGTTGATGGTATTTCTTGAGCCCCCTTCCGACGGCTTCGAGCATTTGAAAGCGTTTCTTGCCGAATGGGGGATTGAGATAACCGACGGGATTGTTTTGGAAAAAGAGCTGTTCAGCGGAGGAAATCCGCTGAATATTGCGCCTGTCTATGCGCCGCATCCAATCAACCAGTACTTTTCCTCCAACCGGTATTATCCCGTCATGCCGTCCAGCCATGCGCTCAAACAGCTTTACCAGCATGAGGGAAACATCTCTACACAGCCGGTTTTATACTCTTCAGGCGACTCTTATGCCAAGGAAGGCGTCATGACCGACACCGCGTTTCTTCCGGGCGATACGCCCGGCCCATTCCCCCTTGCTTTAACCGCGGAGAAAAATCTGCCCGGAGAAAGCGGCAAAGCGCGTATCTTTGCGGCGGGGTGCCGGGATTTCTATGCCGATGATCTGATGGCGGTCCAGAGCTATGCCAACGCCGATTTTTTGGTTCAGGTGATCAACTGGTGCGCCGATACCGGTTCCGGTATCAGTATCCCCGCGAAATCGCTGCAATCTGAACCGATTCCCATCATGACCAATCAGGCGGTCCTGCTCAGTTTCGTACTGGTCATCCTGGTCCCACTCGCAATATTGGGAGTGGGAATCGCTGTTTATCTGCGGAGGAGACATCTATGAAACAACAGATCCGTTTGCTCAGACAATTAAGTATCGCATTTGCCGCGATGCTGGCAATAACAGGTATCCTGTGGTTCGGCGCTCCTCAGGGCCGCACCCCGCCTTCCGTACCTGCCGATTCTGTCACCGTCACGGATGTCAGTGTGGCCTCGGTCGGAGGGGTGGCTTTGCGCAACCCTTCCGGAAGCGTTGGCATAATGGTTGCTCCCGAAGGCATCACACTGGTTGATGCGCCGCAGGGAAACTATTCCGGTGAAAAACTCAAAGGGTTTGTTTACTACTTTTCACATCTGAAAGCGCAGAAAGCCATCCGGCCGGAATCCTCCCTTTCTGACTATGGACTGGACAATTCAGAAAGCAGCATTTCACTGCTGCTTTCCGACGGCAGCAAAATACGTTTGTATCTGGGGAAGGCAAATCCGGTAGACGGCACCTATTATCTGCTGAAGGAAGGCGATTCAAAGGTTTATATTGTTGAGGCCGCTGCCGCGGCGATGATGAACCAGGGAATTGACGACTTTCGGTCCATGGAACTTTTCCCTCCTGTGAACGACACAACACGATCCGATCTGACAGAAATCACGATTGCGCATGGCGACGATTCTTATACTTTAAAGCGCCGCGAAACCGGCGGTTCGGGAGATTTTTACGATCTTGCCTCCCCTGTTGAGGCTTCCCTGGACTGGCAGCTGGCGGAGGAACTCGTGCTGCTTCCGCTGGAGGGCCTCATTCCCGACAGTTTTGTCTCCGCGGACCGGCCTTTGTCCGAATTTGGCCTTGACAAACCCGACTATACGGTTACTCTCGTAATGGGAGGGCAAACCTATACCGCCGGTTTTGCCCGGCGTGACGACCAGTCTTATTACTGCGCCGATCTGTCCGGAAACCAGGTATTTTTGATTTCCGCGGAGAAATCGGCTTTTCTGACAAACCGTTATACCGGCCTGCTTGGCGGTTCCATTTATACCCGCAATGTAACCGAAATAGCAGACCTTGCAATAACCGGAAACGGGTTCCAATATCATCTTGCGCTGTCGGGTGAAGCGGAATCCCTGAAAGGAGACGCAAACGGCAGGATTCTCGATTATATTGAAGTTACCGCCTTCTATAAGGAAATTTCGGAGATTCCAATCGCGAAAGAGTTGTCGGGGGATGAGACTATTGCCGGCAGCCCCGTTTTAACAATGACAGTGAAGCTGCGGGACGGCGGAATGGATATCCTTGATTTTATTCCCTTATCCGACAGGCAGTGCGCGGTATCTGTCAACGGGCAGGCGCACTTTACGACCTATCTGTCTGTGGCGGAAGATCTTCAAAAGTCGTTCCGGCATGTCTTTTCCTAAGACTGCGTTTATCGCGTAAATAACGGTTAAAAATAGTAATAGTAATATAGGGAGGTCGGCCATTTTGGCAGATAATCAAAAAACAAATTCATACAGCGTGCAGGAGGCAGTTTTCCTGTCCCTGCGCAAAAGCATCATGACCTTGAATCTGATGCCGGGAACCACCATGAGCGCGAACGAAATATCCGCGCGTTTCAACGTCAGCCGCACACCGGTGCGCGAGGCGTTCATCCGCCTGGAACGGGAAGGCCTGGTAAAAATCGTTCCGCAGCGCGAAACCATGGTTTCCAGAATTGACCCCAAGCGCGTGAGCCAGGAACGTTTTTTGCGTGAAAGCCTTGAAATCGCCGCGCTTGAGCCTTTTATAAAAAACTGCGGCCAGAAAAATCTGCAGGAGCTTCGCCAGCTGATTGAAAAACAGCAGGCGATGTCTGCTGAAAAAGAATATGCAAAGGTCGTAGATTACGACGACGCGTTTCACCGCATTATCTTTGAGGTGGCAGAGCAGCCGCTTTGCTGGGAGATCATCGAAAGCATGAGCGGGCATTACCGGCGGATTCGGTTACTGACGGTATGGTCGGATGAAATTGTG
>JAEXAZ010000017.1 GCA_023394255.1 Bacillota bacterium
TGAAGGGAATTTCAATATTTTTCAACCTGCGATAGACGTTTCGGATACGAACTTAGAAAAAGAAAAAAATGAAATACTTCAAATACTTGCCGATATCCAAGCAAAATAATGAAAATAAAAAAGGGGGTGAATACTATGGAATATTATAAGGATATTGATGGTGATTCTGGTGTTATTGCATATGAGTGTGGAACTGATTATATAAGAGTTCAGTTCTCCACGGGAGCAACATATCTCTATACCTATGAAAGTGCTGGTTCTCACAATATAGAGCAAATGAAAGTTCTTGCACGAAGCGGCAATGGCCTTAATGCGTACATAAATACACACGTAAGAAAAATGTATGCAAGAAAAGAGAGATGAACGTTACTAGAAATGGCATCTATATTCACCTAACTGTACAATAAGACATACCTTTCCGACAAGGGAGAGGTATGTCTTTCTTTGTATAAAAAAGCGTGGTATTATTGATTTCAAGGTTATTGCTTCACGCGGGCAAACAAGAATTTGCATTGGAGATGAATTTATGGAATATTCGCGGATAAGACAGAACTTTGAGCGGCATGGATTTACAACACAGTTTTTTTCAACAAAGGAAGAGGCCTGCTGTTATCTTGCCGATGTTTTACAAAATCAAACCATTGGATTTGGCGGAAGTGAAACTTTGATGGAAATGGGATTGTTTGAGGTTCTGCAACAAAAAAATGTTGTTATATGGCACAATAAAATTCCAGGACTGGCAGTACGAAAGCTTGCAAATTGTGCGAATGTTTATATAACCAGCGCGAACGCAATAACAGAGACGGGAGAGATTGTTAATATAGACAGAACGGGGAATCGTGTTGTTATGACCGTCTTTGGTCCCCAATCCTGTTACTACGTTATCGGGAGAAATAAAATCACACCTAATATCAGCGACGCTTATTCACGGTGTAAAAATGTAGCCGCCCCCTCGAATGCCAGACGAATAGGAGCAAAAACTCCATGTGCAGTCAAGGGAGATAAATGCTATGATTGCAACAGCCCTGACCGAATTTGTCGCATTATCTCAGTAATTGAACGAGCACCACTGGGTATGAAGTGTGAAATCATCTTTGTGGATCAGGAAATGGGATTTTAATCTGAATCATTTTGAATAGACAAATTACAATTTGACAAATTGGCCGATGTTCCAATAAAGACATCGCTTCTCACTATGGAGAGGCTATGCTTTTGTGATCACAAATGATAAAAAGAATGAACGGATCTGAAGCAAGCTGCTTCAGATCCGTTCATTCTTATGATACACTCAATTTAAGCTGTGGCTACATTCAGGTATTCACAAGGGGAAGAAGTTCTCCGGCTTCTTCAGCTTCGATCGATTTGTTGATTTTTTTCATTTCAACCCGGACAAAACAAAAGACAATGATTGCAGACCCGGCGTCTGCCACCGGCCCGGCGTAAAGGATCCCTTTGATACCAAAGAATAACGGCAAAATCAAGATGAGGGGCACAAGCAGCAGAAGCTGGCGCAAAGAGGAAAGAAGCGACGCCTTGACGGGTTGGCCGGTGGCCTGGAAATACTGGGTGGAAACGATCTGGAAACCGGCAAGGATTACTAAGGATGTGAAAATGCGCAGGCACTGCACTGCAAAATTGGTGAACTCTTCGTTTGCGGTGCCAAAAATGCTCAAAAGCTGGTTGGGCATAAACTGGCAGAAAAGCCATCCGATAACGATGAAAAGGGTTGAAAAGCGCAACGCAAGAAAATAGCATTCTTTAATCCGCTTCGGTTTTCGCGCCCCATAATTAAATCCGAAAATCGGCTGGCCGCCAACTCCGATACCTAAACCTACCCCGACCATGATCATGACGACTTTCATCACAATCCCCATTGCCGACAACGCCACGTCACCGCCTATCTGGGGGTCCAGGTTCCCATAATACACGAGGGAGTTGTTCATAATGATCTGCATCAGGCAGGCGGAACCCTGTGTAATTGCGGCGGAAAAGCCGAGCGCTAAAATACGTTTCCAGATGCCAAAATCGGGCCGGATATATTTCGTCCTGAGTTTCATGTGTTTGCCGCTTTTAATGAAATAAACTGTAAGGACGACAACTGTAAGCATCTGGGAGGTAATGGTGGCAAATGCCGCTCCTTTGACGCCCCAGTGAAATACGAAAATATAGACAGGATCGAGGACGCAGTTTAAAATGGCCCCAATCAGAACGCTGTACATGGACAAATGCGGGGACCCGTCGCTGCGGGCCATATTGGACAGGGCAACGCCAATCATATTGAATGGTGTCCCGAGAAGGATGATGTAAGCATAATCAATGGCATAGGGCATAACCGAGTCAATGGCTCCGAAAAGCCTGAGCATCGGTTCAAGAAAAATGAGGCCCAATCCCATGAAAACGACGCCGGTGATTGCCGCCAGAACAAAGACGTTTGTCAATGTCTTTTCGGCAGCCTCGTTTTCCTTTTGCCCGAGTTTAATCGCGGAAAAGGCGGAACTGCCGGAGCCGAGCATGGTGGCAAAAGCCATGCTGATTGTCATCATCGGAAAGGTCACCGTGGTTGCCGCGTTGCCGAGGTAGCCCACTCCCTGCCCGATAAAAATCTGATCCACAATATTATAGATGGACATTACAAGCATCTGGACGATAGCGGGGACGGAAAAGCGCAGCAGCAGTTTGCTTATAGGGAGATACCCCAGCGGATTCGCTTGCTCTTGGAAGGTTGTTTTTTCTTTTTTTGGCATTGTTTCAATTCTCCTCTGAAATCGTATTGTCAAAACTCGGGCCATTTTCATCGTGCAGCGTCTCAAAGGCGTTTTGCGCCATTTTTACCATCAGGCGATAAGCGAGAACGGCTTCATTGGGGTCCATATTCTGAACCAGAATCTGCTCCCACTGCCGCATCGCTGAAAGTGTGGCCTCAATCACCGGGATTGCCTCCTGCGTCGTGTAAACATGCCGTATGCGGTGATCGTCCGGATTGACCTCATAACGGATATAGCCCTGCTGTTCCAGCTTTTGAAGCGCTCTGGTTGTTGTGCTCTGATCGAGAAAACATTTCTTTGCAAGCTCCAAAATTTTGGTTCCTTCATTCTCATGGATGCGCAGCAGCAAAAACTGCTGCCCCCACCCGATGCCTAAAGGAGCCAGCTCGCGGTTATAAAAACAGTGGCCGCTCTGGGTGATAATTGAGGCCAGTTTTCCCAAACAGTATTTTTTCAAACAGAACCCCTCCTTGGTTTGGTAGATAGGCCAACTATTAATTGCAGATGCAACTAATACAATATAACACAAATCAATTGCATATGCAAGTATTTGATCTAAAATATATAGAGATTATAGATAATTAATTTTTTGATTTATTAGAGATTATTGACAAAATCAAAGGCGCCGTTCGGCAATAAACCGAACGGTGCCTTATGGGCTTTTTGTATTTACTGATTCAACCAAGCGCCTGTCGAACGGATCCGACCAGTGAAACGGGAGTGAAAGTTCCGGTTATTTTAGAAAAACCGGAATTTTCACTATACTAATGACTTCGAATGACACAGGTTTCTCATAAGACGGTTCATTTCCTTGTATTTTCGCTTTGAGGACAGCACGACTAAATAATCGCCCTGACGGATCTGCGTATCACCGTCTGGGACAATCTCCTCATTGCCTCTGCGCAGACTGACGATCAGCAGGCCTGCAGGCCAGTTGACCTCCTTAATCTTTTTTTCGGCCACAGGGCATCCGAGTTCAACCGGCATTTCAAGCAGGGTTCTGCTGCTTTTTACGTCCTCATCTTTTTCGGGGGTTTCACTCACAATTCGATGCAAAAGGACTTCATAAATCGGTGTTATTTTTAATAAATCCGATACAAAAAGCGCAATGAATGCTGAAAGAGCAACCGGCAGCATTTGCACCAGCGAGCCCGTCATTTCAGCCATCAACAGGACACTTGTAATCGGAGCTTTCACCGAGCTTGACATTGCTCCCGCCATTGCGCACACGCAGAACACCGGAATATATTCAGCGGGCAGCCCGAGTTGTACGGCTGCCACGCCCAGAATACTGCCGGTTAGTGCGCCTATTGACAGAATCGGCAGGAAAATTCCTCCCGGTATGCCGCTTCCGAAGCAGATACTTGTAAAGAGCAGCTTAACTGCAAGCAGAATAAACAGCATAAGAACGCCCTTTTGTGCCCCTGTGGCAAGTTCGATTAAATTTTGTCCCCCTCCGAGCACTTGCGGGAGAAAAAGCCCGCAGGGCAGAGCAAGAAGAAGCGCGAGTGCCGGGCGGCAGAACGCCGGGATTTTTTCATACAGCTGCCCTGCGCGCAGCAGGCAGACGTTTATCAGCGACCCTATCATGCCGGAGGCCAGGCCGACAACAAGCAGCCCCACATAGAAGCGGAGAGGCAGTTCCGGAACATCTAAAAAGTCCAGAACCGGGCGCAGCCCGAAAATCAGATTCGAAATTAAATTCGCGGTCAGCGACGCGGCTGTGGCCGCGATAAAAATATAAGGTGAAAAGCTGCGGTGAACCTCCTCCAGGGTGAAAACGATACCCGACAGCGGCGCGTTGAAAGCTGTCGAAAGCCCGGCGGCCGCGCCCGCCGTAATCAGATAGTTCTTTTCCACTTTGTTTTTTCCGATTGCCTTGCATAGCGCCTGCGCGCCCGATGCCCCGACTTGTATCGAAGGTCCCTCCCTGCCCACGGATACGCCGAAAAACGATGTGAGCAGCCCCGCGGCAAAGCGCACGATTAAAATTGTGTACCACTTCATTTTCATCCCCAGCAGCACGATTCCCTCTACCTGGGGGATGCCGCTTCCCTTTGCGTACGGCTCCAACTGTATCAGCTTGTATGTAATCCATGACACGGCCGCAATCACAAGAAGCCACGGAAGAATATATATAGGGTTTGCGGCCAATATCCGATAGGCCGCCACAGCCTTCTCCGTTCCGAATTCAATGCCAAGCCGATAGAGCGCAACCAGAATTCCCGCGGCCAGTCCCACCAAAACCCCTTTATATGTCAAATTCCATTTCAGGCTGTCCAATTCGGACAGCAATTTGTAAATTTTTGATTTTTCCAAGTTGTTTCCTCCACACACTTTATAGGGGCAATCCCAATTTATTCTAAATTATTATACGCCTTGTTCCACATTCGTGCAAGTCGGGACTGGCGCCCTGCAAATTTCCGTGTACGTGAAATCACAGGAAAAACCCCGGATTTCTCCTTTTTTCTCTTTTAAACAGGATCATTATGGGAACGAATAAGTTATGGACGGGGGACTGTTCAGGTTACAAAAGTTGACACGGAATTTATTAATTTTACATAAAAATTCAAAATATATTGCAAAATCGTTCGGAAATGTTATAATTAATCCTATCATGGGGGAATGTTTCGAATTTTTATTTAGGAAGTGTCACAATGACTTTTGGAAATACGGACAAGGGTTTCGATGTAATCAGTTTGGGGGAAATTATGCTGCGGCTTTCCCCGACGGGGCTGGACAGGCTGTCCCAGTGTGAAACGCTGGAGAAACGGCCGGGTGGAAGCGAGCTGAACGTGGTGTCGGGGATTTCTCTGCTGGGGCTGCGTACGGGGATCGTAACAAAAATTCCGGATAACGACATGGGGCGGTTTATCAAGAACAAAATCCGTTTTTATGGCGTCAGCGACGACTATCTGATTTACGACAGCTCGGAAAACCGACGCATCGGCATCTATTATTATGAAAGCGGCGCTTACCCCAGGAAGCCCGCCGTGATGTATGACCGCGCGTTTTCTTCGATCAACAGCATCCGCATCGACGAAATTGATCCGAAGATTTACAGCGATTCGCGGGTGTTCCACACCAGCGGCATCACGCTGGCATTGAGCGAAAACTGCCGGAAGACCGCTATTGAGATGGTCAAGCGGTTTAAAGAAAAAGGCGCCCTGATTTCTTTTGACGTCAATTACCGCGCGAACCTCTGGAGCGAGGAAACGGCCCGCAAAACCATCTATGAGATCCTGCCTTATATTGATATCCTGTTTGTTTCTGAGGAAACCTCCCGCCGTATGATGCAGCGGCAGGGCACGATGGAGGAAATTATGCGCGGTTACTGCGCGGAATTCGGGTGCAAAGTGGTGGCCTGCACCCATCGAAAGGTGAAGAGCCCCAAATGCCATTCGTTCAATTCATCGATTTACCTGCATGAAAACGATACGATTTATACCGGCATTCCGTTTGAAGACATTGATGTAATCGACCGCATTGGCAGCGGCGACGCCTACGTGGCGGGGGCGCTGTTCGGGCTGCTGAACTACAACGATGTGAAAAAAGCGGTGGAATTCGGAAACGCGATGTCCGCGGTGAAGAATACTATTGTGGGCGACATGCCGGCTTCTGATTTTGAAGAAATCAGCCGTGTGATTGCGCTGCATAACTCCGGAACTGCCGGAGAC
>JAEXAZ010000106.1 GCA_023394255.1 Bacillota bacterium
TTGCCAGACTGTGGAAAGCAATAAAGAGGCGGCCAGCAAAACGGTTACCCCTGATATGCTGAAATTTATCTCGGAGTTAAAATAAGGGAAGACAGAATCAACTTCTGTCTTCCCCCGGGTCGTCTTCTTCATCGACCTCAATGACTGGAAATATTTGATTCAGCTTTTCCAGATATTCAGACAAGCTTGCCTTCGACTGTTCGGGCAGGGATAAAATCCTGCATCGGTATCCGTTTTTCTCCTTTCCGAAATCGATTGTCTGAAAGACTTCAACCGGCACCTTTTTCAGATGGACAGGATCTTCCGTGTTGATGAGAAGCTGGGCGCCGACCGCAAATTTTTCACTGGAAGTGAATTTAATGGTGGTCATCGAGATGGAGTAGATCTCCGCGTCGAACTTGATCAGTTTGCCGATGGGAAGATGAAATGTTTCAGCCTGCGTCAGGACAGGGCTCAGCTTTGCATGAATCGAAGTCTCCACCGATAAGGCAAGTTCCGCTTCCGCCAAAAGTTTGTCGTTTACATTGACGATTCGCAGCAGCTTCGGGGAAGACAGATAGACCTGCCCCGTAAAACAATGTGTTTCCTGGTCTTCTATCACACGCACAATATGAGCAGTGGTTCCAAATTTCATCAGAGGAACGAATCCGCTGCGAAACTCTACGGCACGGTCCTGATGCAGAATACAGGCGTATCCTTCTTCCAGAACGGCTCCGTCCTCTGTTTTTAGAAGTGCTTTGAAATACCGCCGTTGACGGCTCATTGAAGATATCCCCCTTTAGACTGTTCCGGTCACAGCAATTCGCTAGAAGAACAAAGCGTTGCTTTATTATGATTATAATATATATTCGGCAATTTGCAAATAAATTTAAGGAGAATGTGTCATGGACACGATCAATGAACTGTGTGAAATGCTTGCAAGAAAGAAAGACATTTTTCTGCAGTATGAGAAGGATACGGAGGCTTTGCTTTCCTGCGAAGCCGACGAGATTGAGGCACATATGAAAAGCCGGAAAAGGTTGTCGGGAGAGGTGGACCGCATCGATGCTGCTTTGGACAGGCTTGCGGCGGATGGCGCGGAAAACCAGACGGCTGTCCGCCAGGCATTGAAAAACCATTGCGGCCGCAGTCAGATCCCCGCTGAGCTTCGGCCGGTTTTTGATTCTGCCCAACAGATTTTTACGGTTATCCACCGTATCCGGCGGATGGAGTCGCGGGCGGAAGAACGGATCAAATTTGAACAGGACATCCTGCTGGAGAAGATTAAAGACCTGAATCGCAGCACCGCCGCGCAGGCTTCCAGATTTTATGGCACCGCAGGCATCACGTCGCAGCCCGGATTTTTCCCCCCTACCTATAAGAAAGCATAGATAATTTGTAAATTTTATAAAGATACAGTTGAATTTGGCTGTTTTCGGACGATAACATAATTAGACGTAAATGACGCGGCTGCAATTTTCGGAGCCGGACAGGAGGTTGTTTTATGAATACAGTGAGTTCATCCAATAGCTACAGCACCAGTGCTGCAACCAATAAGGGGATGTCTGGTCTTGTATCGAACATGGATACAGAGAGCATGGTCGAGAGCCTGCTGTCCGGCACACAAACTAAAATTGATAAGCAGAATCAACTGAAACAGACGACTACCTGGAAGCAGGAGTTTTACAGGCAGATCATTACAGATATCAATACATTCCAAAGCAGCTTTTTAACTTCTTCCTCCAGCACCAATCTGATGTCCGCAAGCTTTTTCAATGCCATGTCCGCCGTCACCAAATCCGAGGCGGTTTCCGTAACGGCGACATCCAGCGCGGCGGCCGGCAAAACCGAGATTCAGGTCGGCCAGCTGGCAACGGCTACGAAATTGCAGTCCGGCGATACGGTCAGCGGTACGCTGACCAGTACACTTGATTTGTCTGCGCTTGATCGGACTGTCGTTTTTAAGACCAGTTCCGGTGAAGAGGTTATTGCACTTAAAAAAGCTGCAGAGGTAGAAAATCAAACCGCGGAGGATTTAAAAAAGCAAATTAATGAAAATGCTGATTTGCAAAGTGCCGGTATTTCCGCAGACGTTGATCAATCGACCGGAAAGCTTGTAATCAGCGGAAATTTCAGCGTTTCCAGCAAATCTTCGCGCCTTGGCATGCAGATGCTCGGTGTTTCCGCCGGCTCCAAAACAACGGACGGCAAACTGACCACGACCGCCGACCCGGACGCCGACGCGACGATCACGGTCGCGCTTGACGGCGTGTCCCATACAATTACTTTGGGCGACATAGACAAAATGGAAGCCGATCTTCTTGAAGACGATCCGGATAGAACTTTTAATAATGATGAAGAAATCTTAACTGGATATTTGCAGAAACAGTTGGATTTTGAGTTTGGGACGAATGCGATCAAACTGACGCTGGACGGCGATAAAATGACATTGGAAACCCCTACAACTGGCCGTCAGATTGTTGTTGGCGGCAATAAAATTACCTACCAGCTGTTCGGGATTCAGGAAGGCCAGTCGAATAAAATCGCTTTGGGGCAGCAGCTCCAGAATGTAGGCTTTTCAACAGCGCTGCAGGGAAGCGAATTTAAATTCAAGATCAATGATGTTGAGTTCACATTTGATAACACAGTAACGGTTAATCAAATGATTAATAAAATCAACAGCAGCAAGGCGAATGTCCGTATTACCTACAGCGAGCTGGAGGATAAATTCACGATCCAGTCCGCTTCCACGGGCGCGGGATATAACATTACGATGGAACAGGAACAGGGCAACCTGCTGAATGCGCTTTTTGGTGACGTTGTTATTGACGGCGATGCCGTCAAGACCGGCACAACTGTTTTGAGCAATGCGCTTACCACGAATTCTGTGGCACAGGATAATGATGTTTGGAGCAGTGCGCAATCCGTCTCAGCTTTTACCAGCGGAACTTTCAAACTCACGGTGGACGGAACAGCTTACAGTATTTCAATACCTGCTAAGTCCAGTGGCACGTATGATCGTGAAGAATTATTTACGCTGATTAATCAGGGGCTTGCTGATCGTTTTGGCTATTCTCAAAGCGGCGAGCAAAATATCGCACTGGCGTCGGACGGTACCGGTTATAAACTCGAAGTGAAAAACGGTTCCAATGTCTCCTTCGCGAAGACCGATGATATTTATACGGGTGACGACATTGATCCGTCAAAAGTTGCTGATGCCGCAAAAACAAATTTGCAGTTGGCATTTGGCTTTGAAAACACCGATAATTCTGCAAAAAGCGCGGATGTGAAATTATCTGATTTGGGAATCGATTACGCAAGCTTAGATTTGGAAGAAAATGCAACCATCGCAGATTTGCTTGCCAAGATTGAAGATTCCGGGTTTGATTCCGCTACCTTCAATAAGGAGACAGGCAAGATTTCTGTTACAGGCACCGGAACTTCTTTGGCATTTGGCAATGCCGACCTCATGAAAAAGCTGTTTGGTACAACTACGCTCCAGTTGGGATATGATGACCCTGAAACTCCCAATGTGGCTGCTGTCGCGGGTCAAAACGCAATTGTGACTATTAACGGCGTTGATACTGAGCGCAGTTCCAATACATTTACCACAGGCGGCCTGTCAATCACGCTCTTGGAAACAACGGGTTCTTACCAAAAAGCTGATGATGGAAGCTTTGTTTTGGATGAGAATGGTAATAAAATCTTTACAGGCGAAACAGCAACGGCCACCACCACCAAGGATACCGACCAAATATATGAAGGGCTGAAATCATTTGTCGAAGCCTATAACAAGCTGATCGGAGATTTGAACTCCAGAATCAGTGAGGAAGCAACCTACCGTGACTACCCCCCGCTCACTTCCGATCAGAAAAAGGAAATGTCGGAATCGGAGATCAAATTGTGGGAAGAAAAGTCGAAAACCGGTCTTCTGCGCAACGACACAAATATCAGTTCTTTCCTGAGCAGCATGCGTTCGGTGCTCTATACAAAACCGGACGGCTGTGATTTTGCGCTCTATCAGATCGGCATCGAAACCAGCAGCGATTGGCAGGATAAAGGGAAACTGGTAATAGACGAGTCCAAACTGAAGAGCATGATTGAGACCAACTCGCAGGATATTCAGGAACTGTTTACGAATGCGACGGATGGCCTCGCAGCGAAGCTCGATTCTGTCATCAAAACAACCGCCAATACAAACTCTTCTACTCCGGGAACGCTCGTCGGCCTTGCGGGTGTGGTCGGAAAAGCAACGGAAATCACCAACACGCTCACGAAACAGCTCCGTTCGATCAATTCCAAAATTGAAGAGCTACAGGATAAATACGAAACAGAAAAAAACAGGTATTGGAAGATGTTTAACAGCATGGAATCGGCGCTGTCCAGTTTGAATACGCAGTCTTCCTGGCTGGCTCAACAATTCTCGTAATGTGAAAAAGAGGTGACCCTGATGGCTAATAACCCTTATGAGCAGTATCAAAAACAGTCGGTTATGACGATGACACAAGGCGAGATGTTGACGAAACTGTATGAAGAGATTATTAAACAGTTGAGCGGGGCGGTCGTGTTCATTGATTCGAAGGATTTTTCTAAAGCGAATCAGGCGCTGCAGAAGGCTCAGAAAATATTCAAACATTTAAAAGTCACGCTGGACCACAAGTACCGTATATCCCAGAACCTGGATTCCTTGTATAATTTTTTCATACAGCAGATCATACTGGCCAATATCAGAAAAGAGGTCAAGCCGATTCAGGATATCATCCCAATGGTTGAGGAATTACGGGACACCTTTATTCAGGCCGACCGAATCGCCAGAAAGCAATAGTTTTTTACAAAAAAGTCCTATTTTGGGACTTTTTTATTTTTTTACTTTCGTTTATTTTCTTTTGGCCGATACGTTTTATAGTGATGATCTATTACGTTGAAAAAAAATTACAGATAAATTATGGAAGTGTGATTGGATGAGGAAAAAACGCTTTTCTGCTTTTTGTCTTGCTTGCTTGATGCTGCTGAACAGCGGCGCGGGCTTTTTCGATACAGTGGTAAAAGCCGCGGATATTAAAATTACCCTGTCGTATATTGACAGTGATGTGGGTTCTGATACGATTTCAACGATCGTACAGGGCCGTTCTGCGAAAATTAAGGTGAGCCGTCCGTCCACAGCAATCGAAAGCGCAGGTGGGTTATCAATTGTGCGCACGGATGCCTCCATGCCGGAAGATGAAGTTAAACAGTATATCAGTATCGGTGATGAAAACAATACGCAAACCAAAGTGGTTACAGTTTCCGAAACAATGCCGAATGACGGGGAAGCGACCTTCAGTATCCGGGGCAATTACTATGCGCAGCTCAACAGCGGCATTGAATATGAAACCGCCGCCGGAGGTTCCAATACGTTTTATAATTATGAATTGAGCCAGCCGCTGGATGTATATGAGTACAGCGAGGCTACTTTAACTTGCTCAGACAGCGAGACTTCTCTGAATGCTGCTAAATTTACGTTTTCAATTGGCAGCGGAGGTTCCAAAAACGCATTTTCTGAATTTGACGGCGCACAGGCGGTCGCCCAGACCCGCGCCAAGAATTCGAAAGACCTGAAAGTCATCCTTTCGAAATCCGGAAAACAGATTACCGTTACGCTCCATCCGCAGCAGGTTTATAATGAAAAGGACGATCCTCTCGATCCTGATAAAGTGACGGGTACCAATAATTACGTCCGTGCAGGCACGACCTTTAAGCTGACGCTCGCCGCACCGGAATCCAACAGCCTGATCTTAAAAGTGCTTACACCGCAGCGTGCAACCGAAAATATTGCGAGCGAAATCCAGCGGCAGACCGGTGAACCGCAGGTCATCGACGGAGTGACCGTGCAGCCTCCCTATCTGAGACTGGCGACGGGCGACGCAATCAACTACATTTCCCAGCCGTTCCAGTTGCAGAATTCCATCACGCAATATGGCGCGCCCTTTTATCTCACCTGGACCTGGACCCCCAATTCCGGATTGGATGCAGATAAAGATGTGGTTCAGCCCAACAACAGCAATCCAAATGGTTGGCAGACGGTTACGCTGAATCAAAATTATGATGATGTAAGCGGAACACTGACGGCAGATATTAAATACCAAGGGCCTTCCGATAGTGCCCCTGTTAAACTCACGGATGCCAAATTAAATGTTACCATTCACGGAACAGGTGCCCCGGCTTCGCTGATACGCACAAAGCAGTGGCTTTCCGAGACGCAGCCCGACGGCAGCAATCAGATGGTTGAAAAACAGTTTACCGGTGATGACACCGAAATGCCAAAGACCTTTTATATGGATGTATATGACGGGCATTTGGATGGCATTGCTCCTCCCACCAACCCATTCAAATATCAGCTGACGCTGAAAATGGGAAAAGGCAACGCGGCGTCCCAATATGCAATTGTAGAACTGGTCAGCGGGGATTCAAAAGCGGTATCCATGCAGACCAATGTGGATGGGAAACTGGCGAATTATGCGTTTGGGCAGCAGATCACGAACCCCAAAAAGGATTCGCCAACTGTGGAAGGAACTGCGGATCTGATCTTTACCGCTTTGCCCACCGGTGCGGAAACGCAAAGACTGACCCTGAAGGTAACCTTTTACGTGAAGGGCAGTAAAGCGGTGGTGCCCGCGCTCGTCCAGCCCGAACAGTTTTCCGTCATCATCAACGACAGTTCCCCAAGCGATGATGCGACTCTGAAATCGCTTACGCTGAAAGGAAAATTACAGGATACTCTGTTTTTTGCCTGGAAAGAGATTGATTATGGGTTTACCTCCGACAAGACGATTTACGACGTCAGCCTGACCAATGACTATGAAAGCATTACACTAAATCCCACCAGAAACGACCCGAACGCTGACAAGAATATCCAGATCAAGGTGACCACAGCCAGCGGGACGCCCGAATACCAATCGGTTACAAGCGGTTCAACCAGTGCGGAAATACCGCTTGCGGAAAATGTTCCGGTTAAGGTGGAAGTTACGGTAACGGCGGAAAACCTGATTGCCAAAACCTATACGCTCAACATCATGCGGATGCCTCCGAGCGCGGATTCTACGCTGAAATCGCTGACGCTTTATGATGAAAGCGGCAAAGAATTGTTTAACGGCATCAAAAAGAATGTGTTTGAGTACGATGTGGAAATTCCTTTCAAGGTGCAGAAAGCGCGCGTAGCCTATGTGCCGAATCACGAGAAGGCGACAGCAGAATTTTTGCCGGAACTCGTTGACAATGGGCTTTTTACGAAAGTGGAATGGCTTGATATCGCCACAGAAACGAAAAAAAGCGCCAGCGGGCGGGAAATGACGCTGACGGTTACAATGACGCCGGAAAACAAGACTGAAAGCGATCAGTCAATTTACACGCTGAACATTACACGCACTCCGCCGAGCGATGTCAATACGCTTTCGGAACTGACGGTGATGGACAGCAATAATAAGACGCTTCCCTATACTCCCGCATTCCATTCAAATATGGACGAAGAAGATTATTATGAGTTGAAAATTCCTTATTCGACTGGTAAAATAAGGGTACAGGCAAAACCGGCCGACAGCGGCGCGACAATGATCCTGAAAGGGAAAGGGATAGGCGGCCTGCTGGGCGGGGACGAGCAGACGCTGGGGGCCAATACCCCGTCCAAACCTTTCGAAGTTTCGCCGTACGACGAATCCATCCCGGATGACTATTTTGATCTGGTGCTGGAAGTCTGGCCGGAAAGCGTGCCTGTTGGAAGCGTGACGGAAGACAGCCCCGAATATCAGAACAAGGTTCTGAAATATCCCATCCATGTCTACCGGGACCCGCCGAGCAAGGATGCAACCTTGAAATCTCTGGTGATTGCGGACCAGGACGGGAAGGAAATTATTTACGATTTCGACCCGGAAGTCACCAAATACACCATTGAGGTTCCTTATGAAGTGCAGAAGGTGAAGTTTACCCCGACCGCAGCCTATGATTACGTCAGTAAAATCATGATCAATAACCGCAAAGTGAACAATGGGGAAACCTCTTCCCTGTTTACGCTGAATTCGGACACCACGACAAACACGGAGTTTACCATTACGGTCACTCCGGAGGATGCCGAGGCGACGCAGAAAGTCTATACGGTGATCTTTAAGCGGCTGCCGCCCAATTCGGATGCACGGCTGATTAAGCTGGAAGCCGGAAACGCGACTGATTTTCAACCGGTATTTATGCCCAGTAAGACCTCCTATACCGCAAAGGTGGCGGCCGGCGCGGAAGGCGTAACGATTACGGCAACCGCGAACGATCCCAACGCGAAAATTAAGATTGACGGCAAGCCGGTGGAAAGCGGGAAAGCTTCCGAACTGATCCGTATCCTCGAAGAAACACAGAAGGTATCCATCGTTGTAACTGCCCAGGACGGTAAGACGCAGATGACCTATACGATCACGTTTACCAATGAGAACTACATTCAGAAAAACGGCAATGCGGATCTGAAGCGTCTTGAAGTGCAGTATGGTGAGATGCGTCCGGAAAAATTCAGGCCGTCTGTGACCGACTATGAAGTTTCGGTGGATGAAGAGACCTATTCCGTGGAACTGCTCCCCAAGACGGATGATAAATACGCAACGATGAAAGTTTATTCCGGCACTAAGGAGATTGGCGACTACGACGGGAATTACGCCTCTGCAATCGAGGACGGAGAAAATGAATTTACGATTGAGGTAACCTCCTCCGACGGTACCAAAAAGAAAGACTATGTCGTCACGGTATACCGCGATGATGAAGACAAGATGGGTACGCTGACGCCGATTACGACGGACGATATTGACTTTGAAATGGAAGACGACCTGATTTTGGTCGATATCTCCAAATATTCCAGGGTAGGCAGGGACGTATTCGAAAAGCTCAAGGAATATCCGGAAAAGACAATCATTTTCCAGGGAAATGATTACTCGCTGCAGTTTAACAGCAAAGACCTGGATGAAGTGATTCCGCATGTGGATTATTTTGACTTTGGCATGAGCTTTGACTCGCCGCTTCAGGATGAAATCATGGATGAAATTGATTCCCACGGCGATAACGAAAAGGCACGGGTTGTTTTGATCTACTTTAAATATCACGGCGACCTGCCTGCTCCGGCGACTCTGACCATGAATCTGGGCAGACGGTACAGCGATGAGAAGATGTACTGGTATTATTACAATGAGGACTACGAGCGCATGGATTACTATGGCTCCTTTACGACAAATTCGCGGGGCGCGTTTTCAGTGACGCTGGACCATATGTCGACCTACGCGGCATCCGACCGGAAGCTATCCGGCGCGGAAAACAGGACGCAGGGCCAGACCGACGTCAACCTCTCCTCGAAGTCGCAGCAGGACAAGATTAATCCGAACACAGGCGGGAGGCGGTGCGGCTTATGAAGAAATTGATTGCGGCCGTGCTGGTTCTTGCCGCGGCGGCGGGTGGTTTCCTGTATTACGCGCTGCACAATACTTTACTGAAAACCCCGGGGGAGGCGTCCCAGGTGAATGCACAGCCTGAAAGTTCGCAGTCGGACGCCGCTCAGCCGGGAGGCCAGACGAGTTCGAATCAGATGCAGGATCAGCAGGGCCAGAGTGAAAAAGCGAAGCCGTCCGTGGGAGTCATGAAGCCGCTCAAGACTCCCGCGGATGTGCTGGACGCAATCGGATATGAGATCACTCAAAACTCGGATACGGTCGGATGGCTGTATATTCCGGACACCACGATCAATAACAGTGTGGTGCAGTCACACAACAACACGGTTTACCTGCGCCAGACAGAACGGAAACAGCCGGATATTTACGGCTGCTATTATGCGGACTATACCTGCAATTTCGGACCAAGGGAAAAACTTTCTGCCAATACAGTCGTTTACGGGCACAGCGATTTAAAAGATAACCCGGACGGGCTGCGCTTTTCCCAGCTGTTTAAATTTACGGATGCGGACTTCGCGAAAAAGCATCCGGTCATCTATTTTTCCACGCCGGAAGAGTATATGGAGTGGCAGATTTTTGCGGTTTATTATACTGACACAGGCCTTGATTACATCAGCACTGATTTGGACGGCCCTTCGCGCGCGGCGCTCGCGCAGCAGGCAAAAGACCGCTCCATCTACCAATACGATGTCGCGGTCGGGGAATCCGATCAGTTTCTTACCCTCTCCACCTGCAGCATCAAGTATGGCGCCCAGGAAAAAGACCAGCGTTTTGTCATTATGGCAAAGCTGCTTCCGGCCGGCGAGATACCGAAAACAGTTTCTCTGACTGTCAATCAAAACCCGGTTCAGCCAAAATTTGGATGAACCGGGCATCAGACTATCTATACAAAAATAAACGGGAGGAATCACAATGCTTTTTGACGGATTGGAATTTAAAGCGATGCAGAGCAGCCTTGACGCCCTTTGGCTGAAGCAGAAGGTGATCTCAAACAATTTGGCTAATATTGAAACACCGGGATTCAAGGCGAGCAAGGTGTCTTTTGAGGATGCGCTGGAAAATGCCCGCAGGGAAAAGGGGTCCGAGGATTACAGTTTTCAGGCAACAGTCACAAAAGACGAGACAACATCTTCCCGCCCGGACGGAAATAACGTCGTGACGGATAAGGAACAGCTGGAACTTTACAACACGTACCTGCAGTCGGTCTATCTCTATCAGAAAATAAGCGGCCAGATGACAGATATGCAGTACGTGCTCGGGCAGGCTTTTAAATAGTCTGTGCCCATAATGCACGGTGAAGTGAAAAAATAAATCATTGTAAAATGGAGGAAAACAGGATGTCATTTTTAAATTCATTGAACATTGCGGGCTCTGCGCTGACTGCGGAACGCTTCCGCACTGACATTATTCTTCAGAATATTGCGAATGCACAAACCACCAGAACGGCGGAAGGCGAGCCATACCGGAGAAAGCAGGTCGTTTTTGAAGAACGTGCGGCTGATTTTGGCCAGGCGCTGAAGGATGAAGAAAAGAAGCTGACGCAGGGGGGCGTGCGGGCTACACAGGTAGTGGAAAGCCAGCAGGATTTTGTCCCTGTTTATGACCCGTCGCATCCGGATGCGGACGAAAACGGGTATGTCATGTACCCAAATGTGAATACATCGGAAGAAATGGTTGATCTAATGGCTGCCAGCAGGGCGTATGACGCGAACCTGACGGCGCTGAATGTTGTAAAGGCTATGGCAATGAAAGCGCTGGAAATTGGAAAATAATTTTTATAAACATGCAAACAATGAAAAAATGTTTTGTTAATGGCAACAAATTTAGTTCAATTTAACAAGACGGGAGATTTTAAATTTCAAATATTTATCAGGATATTTCTTTAGCATGATTGACAACCAATAAAATTATAGTTATAATGTTATTGGAATAAATGGTAATCTTTTGTTGATAATCAGTAAATCATTTACTATTTAAGCAAATTTTGGTCCCTTTTGTTGAAATTTTATTACACAATATTTTCTGTAAGCTGGTTGTATTCAATTCATATGATATCAGTGGTTTTTTATTCGGATGTGTTTTTCATAAAGAGGCATTTTGATGTGGATGGAAAGTCAGAGTGCTTATTTTTTTAAAAACATGAATGTCGAATTCTAGAGTATTTTGCTGAAATAAGTGAGAATTCATTCTTTTGAGGGGAGAAACGATCCTATGTTTATCGTACCAATCGGCCAGATGAGCCCCCTATCCGAACTGCAAAACGAGTCTTTTGCAGCACAGCAGGCCACGGATTCCAAAGTTCCCTTTTCCGATGTGCTGCAGGACGCAGTAAAAACGATGCAGGAAACGCAGGAAGTCTCCAAACAAGATGCTTATGACCTTGCGATGGGGCGTTCTGATGATTTGCATTCTGTTATGATCCATTCCGCTCAGGCAAGTACGGCTCTGAAGATGACAGTAGAGCTGACTTCGAGAGTGGTAAATGCTTATAAGGAAATCATGCAGACCCAAATCTAAGCACGACCCAATCAAAATAAGGTAAAGCTGGTATAGAATGAAAGATCAACTGATGAAAGCGTGGGGCAGCCTCAAAGCCTTTTGGAATAAGCTGACCCCTAAAGTGAAGAAAATATCACTCATATCTGCAGGACTGATTTTTGCCGCGGCGATTGCTGTTACCGCCTTGCTACATTCTGTGGGGGATAAGTATCGGCTGCTTTACCCTGAAAATCTTTCCGGAACAGAGACCTCTCAGGTTTATGCTGCTTTGCAGGACATGAACGCCAATCCACAAATCAATGCGCAGGGACAGATTATGGTGCCCAGGGAACAATGGGGGGAGTTGATTGTGGCTCTTTCCGGAAAGGGCTATCCAAAATCTGCGCCTGTGTATGATATTTTTTTAGACAATACCGGATTTACGAAGACTGATTTTGAAAAACGGCAGATTCTGCAGTTCCAATTGCAGAACAGAATTCAGGATACGCTTGTGCAGATTGACGGGGTCAAATCAGCCACTGTGACGATTACTATGCCCGAAAATACAGAATATGTTGTCTGGGATAAATCGAAAGAGGAAGGCTCGGCCAGCGTCATGATTACGATGGAATCGGGATATGAGCTTTCTCCAGAAATGGTGTCGGCTATCCGGAACCATGTTGCCGCAAGCGTATCTTCTTTAATGAAGCCGGAAAATGTCAAAGTAATTGACGCCGCGACAGGCGTGGAAATGACGCCGGAAAATGGAAAGGCCGGGACAAACGGGGTCGACTTCGAGCGTCTGGAATTTGAAAAGCAGATGCAGAAGGATATCGAGGACAACGTTAGGCGCCTGCTTGCTCCTATTTATGGCGCGGACGGCGTAACCGCCGTGGCAAAAGTGAAGCTCGATTATGATAAGATGCTGACCGAGCAGAAAGAGCTGGTCCCCCAGGATGACGGCAACGGGGTCAAAACGCATCTGGACGAAAATTATTCCCTGAACGGGAATGTGCCCGCCGCCGGGATTGTCGGTGAGGAAAACAATACGGATACGCCGGAATATCTGAACCAGACGGGCGATCAGGAAAATCAGGCTACGGATTACAGCCGCAGCGTCGATTGGGAAACCAGCTACATCAAAACGCAGATCGAAAAAGGGCAGGCAATTCTAAAGGAAGCGTCTGTTGCCGTTGTGGTAAAGGATTCCCAGTTTGATCAGGAACGGCATGATAATCTGGTCGATCTGATTTCCAAAAGCGTCGCGATTGAACCCAACTCCATTTCTGTTAAGAATCTGGACTTCACCGGAGTCGACGCGGAACCGGCCAGCACCGAGCCTGAAAAATTGGATACGCCTGTGCTGATTGCAATTGCCGGAGCGGGGGTAAGCCTGCTGATTCTGATCATTGTGCTGATTGTTATGGCTATGCGCCGCAGGGCGAAGAAAGCGCTTGAACAGGAAGAACAGGAATCCGATAACAAGATTCGCAATCTGGAAGAGGAAATTGCGCAGCATAAAAAGCAATTACTGGAAAACGCTCAGGTTAATTCCAAAGAAAACGCGATTACAAATGAAATTCGCGCATTTGCGAATGAAAATCCCGAAATTACTGCATCGCTCATTAGGTCTATGCTGAAGGAGGATGAGTAACGATGGCTGTGAGGCAGAAAATGACGGCCGGGGAGAGAGCCGCTGCAATCGTCATTGCTTTGGGTGCGGAGAATGCTTCAAAAGTCTATAAGCACCTGCGGGATGAGGAAGTGGAACAGATTTCCCTGGAAGTTGCCAAGCTTGACAACCTTTCAGCGGAAGATATGAAGGAAATCGTTGACGATTTCTACGGCCTGTGCGTCACGCAGAAGGTTATCACCGAAGGCGGCGTCGCGTATGCCAAAGACGTCCTGGAAAAAGCGTTCGGGCCGCAGCAGGCGCTTTCCCTCATGGAACGTGTGACCAAATCTTTGCGTACCAAGGCGTTTGACTTTATGCGCAAGGCGGATTATAAAAACCTTCTGATGATGCTTCAAAACGAGCATCCGCAGACCATTGCGCTGGTTTTGTCCTATGCGCGTTCCGACCAGGCTTCGCAGGTAATCGAGGAACTGCCCAAGGACCTTCAGATTGATGTTATTGAGCGCATCGCGAATTTGGACAGGGCTTCTCCGGAAATTATCAATATTGTGGAGAAAACACTGGAAAGGAAATTCTCGTCTATTATCTCGGTCGACCTCATGGAGCTTGGCGGCGTAAATTATGTAGCCGATATCATGAACCATGTGGACAGAGGGACCGAAAAGTATATCTTCGACGAACTCAACAGCAGCGATCCCTCTCTGTCCGAGGAAATCAGAAAGCTCATGTTCGTGTTCGAGGATATTGTCTATCTGGACAGCCTTGCTATCCAGCGCTTTATCCGCGAGGTGGATTCCAAAGACCTTGCCGTTGCGCTTAAGGTGGCGAATGAAAGCGTTTCCGAAGTTATCTTTCAGAATATGTCCCAGAGAATGCGCGAGACCATACAGAGCGACATGCAGTATCTGCATAATGTCCGCATGCGTGATGTGGAAGAGGCGCAGCAGCGTATCGTTGGCGCTATCCGCCATTTGGAAGAGCAAGGAGAGATTGTGATCTCGAAGGGCGGAAAGGATGAGATCATTGCCTAGTGTGATCAAGCAGGGCCAGGTGGCCAAATCGGACGAGGTGGTTTTAATACCGGATATCCAGATTCCAAGGCCGAAGGCGCAGGAACAAGCCGAAGAGCCGCCTGAACCGCAGGTTTCGTTTGAAGAGCTTTATGCGCGGACAGTCAGCAAGGCCAGGCAGGAAGCCGAACGGGTTTCCAAGGAACTCCTGAAGCTCGCCCACTCTGAACACGATGTTTTGGTCGGGCAGGCGGAAGAGGACGCAAAAAGGATCCGGGATGAGGCTTACCGGGAGGGGCTGGAGCGGGGCCGTCAGGAAAAACGGGAAGAACTGCGCGCGGCGATTGAAAATACCAACCGTGCGATTCAGCAAATCGAACTGGAAAATGTGCAGTATATGCATTTATACGAAGAAGAGCTGAAAAACCTCGCGGTTGACGTCGCCTCCCGGATTCTTCGTAAAAGGATTACACCCGACGGGCATGAACTGACGGATCTTGTAAAGGCGGCGATCAATTCGGTCAAGGATGCCGACTGGATTACGGTGGAACTGTCCGAACGAATGCCCGGGCTGCTGTCTTTTCTGGAAAGCGAACTCAAGGAAAGCCGGATAAACGCGGAGATCGTGGCAAAAGACCTGCCGGAGGACACCTGTATTGTAAAAACATCCGATGGCAACATTGACGCGTCCGTAACAACACAGCTTCGAAACGTCAGAGAATATTTCGATCAGGTCTAAAAGTGGAGGAAGCCGATGCAACAGCAACTTGCGGTCAATACAACAAAATATCGGCAGATTCTGCGTATGGGCGATTTTTATACGCGGGAAGGTAAAATCCACCAGATTGTGGGCATGACGGTGGAGGCGACAGGGATCGTCTGCAATATCGGCGATGTGTGCAACATCGTTTTGGGCAACGGCAAGCAAAGCATCCTTTCCGAGGTCGTGGGGTTCCGGGGCAATAAAGTGCTTCTGATGCCCTATCAGGATATCGACGGCATCGGCTATGGAAGCACGGTACATAACACCGGTTCCAAGCTCATGATCAAAATGAGCGATCAGCTCATCGGCCGCACGGTGGACGCGCTTGGAAACCCGATTGACGAAGGCGAACCGATTCCCGCCACAGATTATTATCCGATCAACGGCGTCCCCTCCAACCCAATGG
>JAEXAZ010000163.1 GCA_023394255.1 Bacillota bacterium
GTTCTGCTTGAAGATGCCGAATTCATAGAGGATGGAATATCCCATAGCGGGCAGCTCCTCGGTTGCCATGGCATCCATGTAGCAGGCGGCCAGCCTGCCAAGCCCGCCGTTGCCGAGCCCGGCGTCCGGCTCCAGCGCATACATCTTTTCGATGTCCACGCCAAGTTCCGAGAGCGCCCCGGTCATCGCTTCCTGAATATTCAGGTTGTACAGGCTGTTTTTCAGCGACCGCCCCATCAGGAATTCCATGCTGAGATAATAAACCTTTTTGGCGGCGCGGGCATTGTTATGCGCGCTGAAAACCTGAAGCTTTTCGCTGAGAATGTCGCGGGTCACACGGCAGAGCGCTTCATAATAGGCTTCGTCCGAAGCGTGCTCCGGGTCGATGAGCATATCGTTCTGAAAGGTGGAAAGAATCAGCTGTTTGAGTTTTTCGCTGGTGAACGGTTGTTTTATATTCATAGATTGCCTCCTAATCAAGCGGACAGATTCGGCAGGCCCGCCGGTGAGTGTCGGCGACGGGGCATTCCAGCTGCGTACGGATACTATTGCTATTATACTCGCATCCCGGATGACGTGCAAGCAATATCTGCCATCAATAGGGATGGATGTCGTTTTTGGGACAGAGTTCCGACATGTTTTTTTGAAAACTCCTCTTTATTCGCAAACAAAAATGTATTATAATAAATACCAGTTAATGCTCCGTGAGGATAATTGATAGATCAGGCCGTATGCAACGCTGATAAAATGGAGGAAAACAGACATGAACACGCAAAATCGTGTAAAAATTACCATAAATGGAGTCCATTATTTCATCGCGACCTCCGAGCCGGAAGAATACGTTCTCGGGCTCGCGCAGGAACTGGACGAGCAGATCAAAGGAATTCTGGACAAGAACGCAAATATTTCGTTCAATGATGTTATGGTTCTTTGTGCCATGAATTATGTGGATGCTTATAAACGAAGCGAAGAAAACGCGGACCGCATGCGCACCCAGATTTCCGAATATCTGGAGGATGCGGCGAAGGCCCGCATCGAGCTGGACGAGGTCAAGCGCGAAAATGCCCATCTGCGCCGCCAGCTGGAGGCAGCGGAAACAAAGGGCCAGCCCAAATTGGATGAGAAAGGCTAAGGAATGAAACAACCTCTGGAAATACTGGCGCCCGCGGGAAGTATGCAGGCGCTGGAGGCTGCGGTTTACTGCGGCGCCGACGCCGTCTATCTCGGAATCGAGACGCTCAACGCCCGCCGCAACGCCGAGAATTTTACCAGTGAGAATTTGGCGGAAACGGTGCGCCGGTGCCACATCAGGGGGACAAAGGTTTATCTGGCGCTCAATATCGTTGTGCTGGAAAACGAAATCGGGGAGCTTCTGCGCGCCGCGTCCTGTGCCTGCGCGGCGGGCGTGGATGCGGTGATTGTGCAGGACCTTGGCGCCGCCGCGATTCTGCGGCGCTGCTGCCCCGATTTGAAACTGAATGCCTCGACGCAGATGGCGGTGCACAACGCCGAAGGCGCTAAAATGCTGGAAAAGCTGGGATTTTCCCGTGTTGTTTTGGCGCGGGAATGCTCCAAAGAGGAAATTTGCAGAATTGTCCGTGAAACCTCGCTGGAAGTGGAAATATTTGTCCACGGCGCCCTGTGCATGTGCGTATCCGGCCAGTGCTATATGTCCTCGGTGCTGGGGCAGCGCAGCGGCAACAGGGGACTTTGTGCCCAGCCCTGCCGGCTGGAGTTTGAAAGTTCCGCGACCAGCCACGCGCTTTCCCTGAAAGACATGAGCCTGATTGCCCGTATCGACGAGCTTCGGGAAATCGGCGTAGCTTCCGTCAAAATTGAGGGACGCATGAAACGCCCCGAGTATGTTGCCGCAGCGGTAACAGCCTGTCGGAACGCGCTTGCTGGCGAAGCGGTGGATCTCGATACACTACAAGCTGTATTTTCAAGATCTGGATTTACAGAAGGTTATTATACCGGCAACCGCACAATCGATATGTTCGGCATCCGCGGAAAAGAGGATGTGCAGGCGGCGGCCGGTGTGCTTGGAAAGCTGGAGAACCTCTATACGGACCCGCGCAAACAGGTGCAGAGGATACCTGTTTCCTTCCAATTCGTCATGCATCCGGGGGAACCGGTTACGCTTGGCGCGGAGGACTGCGACGGCAACCTGATAACAGTATATGGCGACACCCCCCAGGCCGCCATCAATAAGCCGACGGATGCAAAGCGTGTCAAAGCGGGCCTCTCTAAAACGGGCGGCACGCCGTACAGAGCGGATTCCATTGTCTGCGATGTGGCGGAAGGGCTGATGCTGCCGGTCTCTTCGCTCAACGCGCTGCGCCGGGAGGCGCTGGAGAAGCTGGACGAACTGCGGGGGAAACCGCGTCCGATCCGGTTCGACCCGGGCCGGATGGGGACTCCTGCGGCGGGCGGGCGGGCCCTGTTTCCCGGACTGCGGGTGCGCGCGTACCGCACGGAACAGGTTACCCCGATGATGCTGGAACATGC
>JAEXAZ010000165.1 GCA_023394255.1 Bacillota bacterium
GCTGCTCGGGGGATTCGGCGTGCTGCTTGGAGGATTGGGCGTGCTGCTCGGGGGATTCGGCGTACTGCTCGGAGGATTCGGCGTGCTGCTCGGGGGATTCGGCGTACTGCTCGAAGAAGCCGGCATCAGGTCATCCGCGGCCGACTGCGCATCATCAGCATAGGACCTTGCATCCTCCCAGGCAGCCTCGGCGGCATTCATCGCGTCCAAAGCGGTGTGATACGCATTCTTTGTTGCCTGCGAAGGATATTCCTCATAAATTTCCTGCAGTTCATCTACCAGGTCTGACGCTTTGTAATACGCCTCCCTTGCGGTATCGGCGTATTCCTGCGCTTCGCCGGCATACGTCTCCGCCCTTGACTGTGTGCCCGCGTCCCTCGCGCTGTTGTAACTGCTCTTGGCGTTTCTCAGCGCTCTTTCCGCGTCACTTTGCGCCTGCTGTGCCCTTGCGGCTTTCTGCGCCGCCTCGGTTTCCAGATCGCTCAGGTTTCCTGCGGCCGAACCGGACACAGTAGCGGAAGAACTCTTGCTGGAAGACGCTCCGGCAACGGCGCTGCTGCTTGCCGCCGCCTGTGACGCGGCAGCCTGCGATGCGGCGGCCTCCGAAGCCGCCTTGGAGGCGGCGATTGCCTTCTGCTTCTGGCCTTCCACAAATCCGGGCGGAAGCAGGGGGTTCGGGTTGTAAGCATATGTAATACCGCTGGCATCGGCTTTTTCGCCGTTACGGACCCTGCGCGCGACGATCACCGTTCGCACATCCGCGTCATCCGATATCGCTCCGAACTCATAGGAACAGGTGGAAAGCGTCAGGAATTGGTCCCCTTTTTGGATATCCACATCCGAAGTGTAGTAGGAACGCGCTTTCACCCCGTCTACAAACGCGTTGAAATCCGCGTCGTCCTGCAGGTTAAGCATCGTGTTGTAATAGAAAATTTCGCCGTAAGCTTCCTTGGCATTTGTGATAAAGACCGAGAAAATCTTATAGTCGTTATCGCGGTAGACATCATCGAACGATATGATCGCATGGTTTTTAAGATATTCCAGCCCTTCTCCGCTCGGCTTATACTTCATCAGCTCGCCGAACATCTGGCCATCGGTCATATTGTGCCCATACACGACGTAATTGTCGCTTTGAGGATTGAGCGTGTTATTTGCTTCCAGCCATGGGATACCATGCTTGTTATTATTCCGGTAGAAATCCCGGCGCAGGTAGTAGTCGTTGTCCGTGTAATGTACAACGGGATAGTTGACCTGCGAGTCCTCAATCTGAAGCCACCCCGCGACATCGCTGTTAATGGCATAGAGACTGATAAACTTTTTCTGGTAATCGGAGGGATACCCGCCCGACTCCTCAAGCTTTTTCAGATCTTCCTCCGACGGCCCTTCCCCGTACATTTCCGCAAGCCCCGCGGTCATCTTCTTGTTGCTTTCCGCCTGTACATAAAAAGAAACCAAATAGCCCGCGGACGCCAGAAATACCAGCACGGCTATAATCAGAATGGTTTTTTGAACGATTGATTTCATATCGTCACCCTTTACCGGAAAAATAACCGCATACCACGGGCGTTTTCCGCCTTTATTTGAGCTTTGGTTCAAGTCTTCCTCTAAAATGTTGGATATTTTCCCGGCGGCTGCTTCCTTTAACGGATTCGACCCCGCCAGCTGTGCGGGCAGCGCCGCGGCATATTTCCGGGCCAGATTCATCGCAGCCATGCAGGCTGTATGCCGAATCAAGGCCCGGTCGGTATTTTTGGGAAGCCTTATCCTGCTTACCCAGACGTTTTGCTGATCGCAGAGCGCTATGTATACGGTCCCGGTATGTTTGTCGTCTTCGCCTTTCCCCCCGGCGTTCCCCGTTATGGCAATGCCGAGTTCGGATTTGCCCTGCGCCATAGCGCCGGCCGCCATCGCCGCCGCGGTCTGCGCACTTACCGAACCGTACTTTTTGAGCATTTTTGCCGGGACCCGCAGCGATTCTTCCTTCACCCGGGGAGATGCGGCCGATACGGCATACCGGAAAACTTTGTCGGCGCCGGGGACTGAATTGAGCAGTTCCGAAAGCATGCCCCCCGTGCACGCCTCCGCTACCGAAACGGAAAGCCCGCGCTCCAGCAGCGCCGCCACTGCCACGCTCTGGAGATTTTTCGCATCAATCCCGTAGATCGCCCCGCCCAGCTGTTTTTGTATGCCGTCAATCACCGGCGCGCTCAAAGCGGCCGCTTCCTGCTTGGAATTCGCTCTGGTGGTCACGCGGACCTGCAGTTCACCCGGCTTTGGCTCGACGGTAATCGCCGGGTTCTCCGATTTCAGGAGTTCCCCCAGCTTTTGCCTGGCCTCCTCCGCACCCATGCCGACTACATTGACAGCATGTGACGCAACGGCGGCCTGCGTAAACTTCGCGAGATAAGGAATGACGCTCCTTTGGAACATCGGCAGAAACTCTTCCGGCCTCTCGGGCAGAAGGATCATATACTGGCTGCCCGCCGAAAGCGCACAGCCGGGGGTAATCCCCCGGACTCCCGGAAAAACAATGGATTTTTCCGGCAGCATCGCCAGCTGTTTCACCTGTTGGGGCATCTGCCGCCCCGCGCGCTGATATGCTTCCCGAATCCGCCGCAAGCTGTCCTCGTGAAGCACCAGCCGGCGCCCCAGCCCCTCGCACACTGTTTTTTTGGTAATTCCATCCGGTCCGGCACCCATTCCGCCCATTAAAATCACCACGTCGCTTCGGCCGAGCGCCTGCGCAATAGCGGATTTCAGACGGCGGACATCAGAGCCGACCGGGGTCTGCCCTTTTACAGTGATGCCAAACGCTTCCAGTTCCCTGGCCGCGAGCCGTGCGTTTTCGGCCAGCGCCCCGCCCGTGGCGAGCGCTTCACCGACTCCAATGA
>JAEXAZ010000177.1 GCA_023394255.1 Bacillota bacterium
GCTTCTTCCGATTATCATGCCGATATCCGCATTTCCGGCGATATTCTCAAGCAGCTTTCCGAGGTTTACAGAAAGATCCGCAATACCGCGCGGTACATCCTGGGCAATATCAGCGACTTTGACCCCAACAAAGATCTGGTTCCGCTTGGACAGCTGACAGAGCTGGATAAATGGGCACTGGCAAAGTTTAACGATTTGGTTGCACTGGCGAAGCAGTCCTATGACCGCTATGAGTTCCACATGGTTTATCACGCGCTGCATAATTTCTGCACAATCGACATGTCCAACTTTTATTTGGATGTCATTAAGGACAGACTGTATGTGGAGGCGGCGGATTCTCAGAATCGCCGTGCCGCACAGACCGTTATCTATCTCATCCTGCGCGGCCTTGATGTTATCCTTGCCCCGATTCTTCCGTTTACCGCGGAAGAAATTTGGAGTTTCATGCCTGCCGACGCAAACTATGACGGGGATTCTGTCATGTTTAACGAGATGCCGAAGGTCATGGAAAATCTTGTGGATGAAGCGTTTATGAATAAGTGGGATCGGATTCACGCGGTGCGGGACGATGTGCTGAAAGCGCTTGAAGCAGCAAGAAATGCGAAAGTCATCGGAAAATCCCTTGAGGCGCAGGTTACGCTCCACTGTGATGAGGAACTGTATACGTTCCTGTCTGAGGTGGAGAAGGAACTGGAGCCCGTCTTTATTGTATCTCAAGTGCACCTTACAAAGGAAGGTGCGGGACAGTTTAACGGCAATTGCGCCGGACTCAGTATTGATGTGGCGAAAGCGGACGGCCGTCATTGCCCCCGTTGCTGGGTCTACAGCGATACGGTTGGCAAACATGCAAAACATCCTGATTTGTGCGCACGCTGTGCGGAAATCATCGGGTAAAAAATTTATAACTGCGGCGCTTAAAGGCTCCTTTAAGCGCCGCAGATTCTATCGGCAGAAATGGAATGATGATGTTGTGTCAATGGCACTTTTAGTATTGGTAATGTCCGGAGTTTTGGTGGCAATCGATCAGCTTTTGAAGATCTGGATGCTGGACCATCTGGCGGGGTCCCCGTCTATTATGATTATTCCGGGGCTTTTGCAGTTAACCTATGTTGAGAACCGTGGAGCGGCCTTTGGAATCTTTCAGGGCAAAGTCGGCATCCTTTCGATTTTGACTTTGGCGGTCCTCATAACCGCTGTTGTAATGCTGCTGATGGGAAAATTCAAGCCCAAAATGGTTCTCTGGAGCGTGGGTCTGATTATTGCGGGGGGCGCGGGAAATTTAATTGACCGTATCTTCCGGACGTTTGTAGTAGATTATCTGGATATTTCTCCCTGGTTTAACTTTCCCGTTTTTAATTTTGCGGACTGTTGTGTTGTCATCGGCACTTCACTTTTATTAATTTACTTACTGTTTTTCGAAGGAAAAGAGCCAAAAAAACTTCCCGAACAGGCGGACGGTGAACAAGTTGGATAAGCAGGTCTATGATGTGGAAGAAGAGGATGCGGGGACACGGGTTGACAAATGGCTGGCTGACAATGTGGAATGCCTGACCCGTTCTGCGATCCAGAAGCTGTGCGAAAGCGGCTGTGTAACGCTAAATGACAAGGTCCTGCCTAAGAACTATAAGCTTCAGGGCGGGGAAAGCCTTCTGCTTACGTTTCCGGACGCAAAGCCGCTTGATGTGGAGCCACAGAATATTCCCCTGGAAATCGTATACGAAGATGATGATTTGCTGGTTGTGAACAAGCCAAAAGGGATGGTTGTCCATCCTGCTCCCGGAAATTATGATAAGACGCTTGTCAATGCGCTGCTTTATCATTGCTGCGGCAGCCTTTCCGGAATTAACGGGGTTCTCCGGCCCGGTATTGTCCACAGAATCGACAAGGACACCAGCGGCCTTTTAATTGTTGCAAAAAACGATTATGCACACAATCTTCTTGCCGAGCAGATAAAGGCGCATAGCTTTACACGGGTATATAATGCCGTGGTTTACGGCGGATTTTCCGAAGAGGAGGGTACCATTGACCTGCCTATCGGCCGCTGCCCGACCGACCGCAAAAAGATGTGTGTAATTTATCAGAATTCCCGTAACGCGGTCACGCATTACAGGGTGCTGGAACGGTTGGGTGCGTTTACAAATCTGGAGTTGCGGCTGGAAACGGGCAGGACACACCAGATTCGAGTTCATATGGCTTATCAAGGGCATCCGGTAGCCGGGGACCCTGTGTATGGGCCGAAAAATGTGATTACCAGGCTTCACGGGCAATGTCTCCATGCGCGGCTGATCGGCTTTATCCATCCCCGAACCAATCAGTATGTGGAATTTTCCAGCGACCTGCCTTCCTATTATACTTCTTTCTTAAAGAGCATTTCGCGATAAGCATCTGTAAAGCAAATCACTTCACAGATGCTTATCGGTGAAGTTACTGCATAAAATCCCGGCTTTTTTGCATAGACTGGAAAGCGGAGGGATGTGCGAATGAGAAAACGGCTTTTTGCGGCGGCAGCGCTGTGTCTTTGCGGAATCGCGATCTATTTTGCAGTGTATTCGATTGGCGCAATTACTGCCAACGCGCCATACGAGCGGTTGGAAAGTCTCCCGACAATTGTAATTGATGCAGGGCATGCGGAATCAGTTCATGCAAAAAATGCAGTTGCCCTTAAATTCCGATAAAATCTATAAAATTACTGGGAAGATTGAATTGACAGGCCGTAAAATTGCTGTTATACTATTTATGTAACTTGGATTGCCTTAATAAGTGTTTTAAGATGCGTCATACGAGACACAGAACAGTATCTCGTCTTCTGGTAAGGAAGGCGAGTTTTTTATTGCGGAATTTATATTTACTCTATGAGCAGGTTTGCCGATCTTGTAAAGAAAGGGACTATAAAATGTTAAATCAGTTTTCTAGGACAGAGCTTTTGCTTGGAAAAGAAGCCATGGAAAAGCTGAACAACAGCAGGGTGGCTGTATTTGGAATCGGCGGAGTCGGCGGCTACACGGTTGAAGCGCTGGTACGCAGCGGAGTCGGAATTTTTGATTTATTTGACGATGATAAAATTTGTTTGACCAACCTGAACCGGCAGATTATTGCAACCCGAAAAACAGTGGGACAGTATAAGGTGGATGTCATGAAAGAACGGATTCTGGACATTAATCCAAACGCAACTGTCTATACACATAAAACTTTTTATTCCCCCGAGGTTTCCGCGGATTATGATTTTTCCCAATATACTTATATCGTTGACGCGGTGGACACCGTAACCGCGAAACTGGAGTTGGTTGAGCAGGCCAGAAAGGCGAACGTGCCGATGATCAGCTCAATGGGCGCCGGGAATAAACTTGACCCCACCGCATTTGAGGTGGCTGATATCTATCAGACATCGGTATGCCCGCTTGCAAGGGTCATGCGGCGTGAACTGAAAAAGCGGGGAATCGACAAGCTGAAAGTTGTTTATTCCAAAGAACAGCCTCTGACGCCTATTGACGATATGGCAATCAGCTGCCGGGCCCACTGCATCTGCCCGCCCGGAACAGCCAGAAAGTGCACGCAGAGAAGGCAGGTTCCGGGTAGCACCGCGTTCGTCCCGTCGGTTGCCGGATTGATTATCGCGGGAGAAGTGATCAAAGATCTTTCGGGTACGATTCATTCAGCGGGCAGGGATGCCTGTGCACAATAAGGAGTCTGTCATATGAGCCGTGAGTTAGAGAAATGCCAGTTGATTGAAAGAAGCATCATCAAAAGATTCCGCAAGGAGATCTGGAATCCTTTTATCGAGGGGGTTAAGCGTTACCAGCTGATTCAGGCGGGCGACCGGATTGCCGTCTGCATGTCGGGCGGCAAGGATTCCATGCTCTTGGCTAAATTGATGCAGCAGCTTCAAAAGCACAGCGATGTGCCGTTTGAATTGGAATTTCTTGTAATGGATCCGGGTTATGCGGAAGTAAACCGGCAGAAGATCATAGACAATGCCGCGCTGCTGCAGATTCCGATCAGGATTTTTGATTCTAAGATCTATGATATTGTTACCGGTATTGAGCAAAATCCCTGCTATCTTTGCGCCAGAATGCGAAGGGGGCATTTATACAAATATGCCCAGGAGCTTGGCTGCAATAAGATAGCGCTGGGGCATCATTTCACGGATGTCGTGGTGACGACCCTCATGGGGATGCTCTATGGGGCGCAGATTCAGGCTATGATGCCAAAGCTGCACAGCGCAAATTTCCCGGGGATGGAATTGATTCGTCCGCTGTACTGCGTGCACGAGGAACAGATTATCGCGTGGAAAAAGTATAACGGCCTGGAATTCATTCAATGTGCATGCCGCTTTACAGAAAATTGTCCGGTAAATGAAAATGACGCCGGTCAGTCGAAACGCAAAGAGGTAAAACTGCTGCTGAAGCAGCTGAAAATTGGAAACCCTCAGGTGGAAAAGCATATTTTTCAAAGCATTCACTCCGTAAAACTGGATACCTTGATCGGGTATAAAAAGGACGGCGTCGAGCATTGCTTTCTGGATGAATACGATAAGAACGGCCAGTCCCCGGAAATGAAAAATGAAGACACCATTCTATAATTTACAGGTCTGATTACTGATATCAACCGGGTTTCTTGCTCCGGCCGGAGCAAGAAACCCGGTTGATTTTGCCTGAAAGTCATATGCGAAGTCCGATTCGTCATAAACTGATACAAAATCAGTTTATGGGGTGATTGCATGTATCAGATGACGGTAAAAAATATAATTCCTGAATTAAGCAAGGAAGAACTGGAACGGCAGGTGAACCAGAAACTCTCCAATATCCTGTTTGCTCAAAGCCAAAAGACTATCCAACAGCTGCCAAATGAGCTATAATGAATGAGGACTTTTTATGAAGAGAGTCGCCGTTTACTGTAGGCTGTCGGAAGAAGACCGGGATAAAAAAGACCGGGATGAAAGCGAAAGCATTCAGAACCAGAAGTCTATGCTGATCGGATATTGTCTGGAAAAAGGATGGCAGATTTATAAACTCTATTGTGATGAGGACTACTCCGGGGCTGACCGAAACCGGCCTGAGTGGAAAGAAATGATTCGGGACTGTGAAGAAGGAAAAATAGATATCGTTCTGTGCAAGACACAGTCCCGGTTCAGCCGCGATATGGAAATGATTGAGCGATATATTCACGGAAAGTTTCTCGAATGGAATGTTCGTTTTATCAGCATTGTGGATCATGCGGATACGGAGGTGGCGGGGAACAAAAAAGCGCGGCAGATCAACGGACTGATCAATGAATGGTATCTGGAGGATTTGTCCGACAATATTCGCAGAACGCTGACGCACAAAAAGGAAAGCGGCCAATGGACAGGGTCTTTTGCCCCCTATGGGTATCAGACAGACCCCGCCGATAAGAACCGGCTGGTTGTAGATCCTGTGGCCGGCGAAGTGGTAAAGGATATTTTTAGGATGTTTGCCGGAGGAATGGGATACATAGCGATCGCTGAACAACTGAATGCCCGCGGCATTTTGAACCCTACGCTTTATAAAAGGGCGCTCGGAAGCTGCTTCCGAACCAATGAGTCCCGTATTACTTCAGAGCTTTGGACAGACAGCACCGTTTTTTATATTCTTCATCAGGAAGTTTATACCGGGACCCTAGTGCAGGGGAAAACGCAGAAGCTGAATTACAAAGATCACAGAAGAGTGCCGGTCCCAAAAGAAAACTGGATTCGATGCCCCGGAACGCACGAGCCGATTATTGACGAGAGCCTCTGGACTGCTGTGCGTGCAAGGCAGAAGGAAAAAGCGCGCTGCTCTTTTTCCAATGCGGCGGGCGTGGGGACCAGACATATTTTCAGCAATAAGGTTTATTGTGCTGAATGCGGCAACGGTATGTATAAAACAAGCAGCCGGGGGACAAATGGACGTTATGGTTATTTAAAATGCCGTACTACCAAATCATCTGCAAAAGCATGCGAAAATTCGAAATTCGTTCGTCTGGATGTTCTGCAGGAAGTTGTTTTGAACGAAATCAATCAATTGATTGAGGCCTATTTCAATCCAAACCTGATTCAAATGCCCGCTCAAAAGCAGCTGCTTTGCAAAGAGACCGCCTTGCGTCTGGAACATGAAAGTCTTGAAAAAGAACTCGCCGCGCAGAAAAAATTTTCCGCCAGACTGTATATGGATCATATTAACGGCAAAATGGGCGAGGAACAGTTTGCTGTTTTGAATGAGGAATGGCTGACCCGGTACGCTCAAATCATGAACCGTCAAAAAGCGGTCGCGAAAGAGCTGTCCTCATTGCGGACAGTTGCGCAAAAAACACCGGCCGATCAAAATGAGTATTCCGGCTTTCAGAAATTTAATCAGTTAACGCACGAACTGGTAAATGAGTTCATCCAATCGATATGGATTGGTAACATTCAGGAAGATGGTACTCGCGAAATAGAAATCAGGTGGAATTTTGAGCGACTGTAACATGTTTTTGGATAATCTGGTGCAGGGCATGGTGGGTATGACGGAGGAGCTGTCGGAAGTAATCATGTAGTCGAAAAGGATATCAATTTGTCAATTGCGCTCAAGCTGTATGATATGCTGCGGATTAATGGATTCAAAGCCGTGCTGACGCGCGACAGCGACATCTCTCTTCATGACGACGACCATGCTTCCAACCGAAAAAAGAAAAATTCGGATATTATGAAGCGCTTTGCAATTGCCAAATCTTATGATAATGCAATTTTGCTGAGCATTCATCAAAATAAATTTATGCGTCCCAAATATTTCGGCGCGCAGGTCTTTTACGGGCCCAAAAATGAGGACAGCGAACGGTTTGGAAAAATCATGCAGGCCCGGATGATCAACATGCTGAATCCGGAAAATACCAGACAAAGCAAAAAATGCACAGACAGCGTCTATCTGGTCTATAATGCGCCAATGCCGGCCTTGCTGATTGAATGCGGGTTCTTATCGAATCCGGAGGAAGAACGTCTGCTCAACACGGAAGCGTATCAGCAAAAAGTTGCGTTTACGATTTTTTGCGGGACAATGGAATATTTGGGTCTGGAATATCAAGGGGAGGATGGCGAAGCCTCCTCCCCGGAACAGGGGACTTAAAACGAATGGCAGTAACAAAAAACAGGAGTATCTATGTATGCACGAATTGCGGCTATGAAACGCCCAAATGGTATGGGCGCTGCCCCGACTGCGGGGAGTGGAATACGCTGACAGAAGAAGTGCGCCAGCAGGTAACCGCTTCAAAGGCCGCGAAATTGACTGCGCAGACAACGCCAAAAGTAAATTATACCCGCCTGTCCGAAATCTCATCTGATGACAGCCAGCGCTATAAAACCGGTGTGGGAGAGTTGGACCGGGTGCTGGGCGGCGGGATCGTAGCCGGGTCGGTCATGCTGCTTTCAGGAGATCCGGGAATCGGAAAATCCACGCTTCTGTTGCAAATCTGCCAGTATCTTTGCAAGGAACTTAAAATTCTCTATGTCTCAGGGGAAGAAAGCGCACGGCAGCTGAAACTGCGTGCAAACCGGCTTGGAGTGACCGGAAGCGACCTTTATATCTCCGCGACTACCGATATTGAAAGCCTGATGGAAACCGTCCGGCAGTTGTCGCCGGATATTGTGATGGTTGACTCCATTCAAACGATGAACCTGGCTTCCCTGACACCGTCTGCCGGAAGCGTCACCCAGATTCGGGAATGCACGCAGGTTCTGATCGGGATTGCGAAGAGCAACGAAATCCCGATTTTTATTGTAGGGCATGTCAATAAAGAAGGCGCCATCGCCGGCCCCAAAATGTTGGAGCACATGGTGGATGCGGTACTGTATTTTGAAGGGGAACGTCAGCAGAGTTACCGTATCCTCCGCGCAGTCAAAAACCGGTATGGTTCCACCAATGAGATTGGCGTATTTGAGATGGTGCAAAACGGTTTGCAAGAGGTCAGCAACCCTTCGCTTATGATGCTTACCGGACGCCCGTCGGGCGTTTCCGGGACTTGCGTCGCCTGCGTTATGGAGGGAACGCGGCCGATACTTGCGGAGGTACAGGCGCTGGTCTCTAAAACCGGTTTTGGTACGCCGCGCAGAATGTCGACGGGATTTGATAATAACCGCACCGCTCTGCTGCTGGCCGTACTTGAAAAACGGGGAGGTTATTTTTTCGGAAACCTTGACACTTATATCAATGTCGTGGGCGGCCTGCGCCTGGACGAGCCTGCCGCCGATCTGCCGGTCGCGATTGCTTTGGCGTCGAACCTGCTCGATAAAACAGTCGCAGACGATATTGCCGCTTTCGGAGAAGTAGGGCTGGCCGGGGAAATCCGGTCAGTCAGCAATATTCAGCAGCGGGTCAATGAAGCATACCGGCTTGGGTTTACTACCTGCATCATCCCCAGACAATGTGTAAAGTCGGTCGACACTGGCGAAATGCGCGAATTGAATCTGATTGGAGTGGAGAACATATCACAGGCCATCTCGATAATCAGATAGGTCCGCATAGGGATCGGTATGCGTGAAATAGCCGCAGCCGCCGTTTTTGCAGTTTGTAATGTAAGTGATTTGATCAAGAGCGCAATAGCCTTGCTGCTGATAATAGCAGTCTTTATCGCATGGGATCAGATGGATTCTGGATTCTTTTGCACTTGACATAGAACAAAACACCTCCAAACTAATTTCAGATTTCATTGACTATCATAACCGGTTCAACGCCAAATCATTCTTTGGCAAAAAGAATAAATCCCCCTGTACGGCAGAAACTAACCTCGTGAATTGAGGATGGATTTTGACTGAATGGGGGTTATTTTTTGGCTTTGAAACAAATAGCGGCTCTGCTGCTGGCTGCAGGGTCTTTTGGTGTTGCCGCTGCTATGCCGGCAGCAGTATTGCAAATGGTACCGACAGTGACCTGTACTACACCAAAACAGATGCTCTATGAAAAGAGGATCAACGCTAGCGGTACGATTGAAGCGCAAAACACCAAAGAGATTTATCTGGAGACGCCGGTGATAGCCAGTTCTGTTCAGGTGTCGGTGGGGGATTACGTTAAAAAAGATCAGGTCCTGGCCACAATTGATACATCGCTTACCAAAAGCATCATGGAACAGAGCATTCCCGCAAAGGATCTCGCAAACTTGTTTTCGGAAGATCTGCAGCAAGCCTCGGACCTGGCGGGACTATATTCGATATTACAGTCTTCTCCGCTCGGATCCAACATCGGCTCTTTTGAGGACCTTGTTTCCGCTGCTTATGGCTCGGCGGATGAACCGCTTGCCCCGAATTCTTATATCTATATTCCGGAAACGATCACCGCGCCAATGGATGGCATCGTAACCTCTGTGGAGGTCAAAAGCGACGTGCTGTCGCGTACCGCCAAACCGCTTATTACCATTTCGGATACCGGAAGTTATGTGGCAATGGTGACGGTTGGGGAGTCTTATAGTTCCGATATCCGGGTAGGGGATCCGGCTGTTATCACAGGTACCGGGTTTGCGGAAAAAAGCTATGAAGGACATATCAGCAAGATTTATCCTGTCGCCAGAAAGGCATCCGGCACAGCGGCGCAGGAGACAATAGTCGATGTTGAAATTACGATAGATAACCCGGATGACTCTTTAAAATCAGGATTTACCGCAAGGGCAGAAATCATGACAAATACACGGCGCAACATGCTAATGATTCCTTACGAAGCAATTCAGCAGGATGAAAATAATATTGAATATGTGTATGTAGTACAGGATTCCAAAGCCATACGAAGAGATATTACTACAGGGCTTGAATTATTAAACGGTGTTGAAGTGACGAACGGACTTGAAGAAAACGAATTGTTGGTATCAAATGCTTCGGCGGTGAAAACCGGAGTCCGTGTCCGTTTACTAAGGGGGTAAAGCATGTGCTGGCCGACAGTTTAGTATGCAGCTTTCGAAACCTTGGAAGAAAAAAATTCAGAAGTTTTTTGACAATCTGCGGAATCGGAATCGGGGTTGCTTCCGTAGTTTTAATAGGGTCTATTGGAGAAATCGGCAAAGACACGATCAATCGGGAATTAAGTTCTTTGGGCCTTGGAAGCGTTACTGTGAGCGCGGATAAAAAGTTTACGAATTTAAAGCTGTCGGAGGAAGATTTAGCGCTGATCAGGAGTACGCCGTCGGTACGCAGCGCCTCCCCGATTGTTGTGGATTATAGCAGTGTGCGTATGCGCGGATTGGTTGCCAATACGGTACTGTGGGGACTGGACGGTGCGAACAGCCAGATTATTGCACTGAAGCCGAAACATGGAAGGCTCCTGAATCAAACAGATTTGGCCGGCGCCGCCGATGTATGTGTCGTAGATTCCAATATGGCTAATATGTTTTATCATAGGGAAAATATTGTAGGCAAACGCCTTGACGCGATGATAGGGGGGAGCTATGTCTCTCTTGAAATTGTAGGGGTCGCGTCTTCGGGCGGAAATATCCTTCAGAGTATGGTAGGTGACGTAATACCATCCTTTGCGTATATACCTTACACCACCCTACAGCGATATCAGGGAGAATCTTCATTTGAACAGATTGCTGTCACTCTTCGCGACCCGGATACCATCGATTCCGCCGCAGAGCAGCTTGCTGCTATGATGAATCGTTCCCATAATTTGGAACGTGGATTCAAAATAGATAATATTTCCCAGCAAAAAGATACTTTAAATAATATGTTGAGTATCGTAACGATCATTCTCTCTGCTATAGCGGCGGTTTCGCTTGTAGTTGCGGGGCTTGGCATCATGACGGTAATGATTGTATCGGTAAATGAGCGTACCAGGGAAATAGGCATTAAAAAATCCATTGGAGCGACAAAAGGCGTTATTATGACCGAGTTTATGATCGAGGCTTTTGCAATATCAGTAATCGGCAGTATCATGGGGGTGATCGTCGGCCTGGGTTTAGTTTGGATGGGATGTACCATCATTAAAGTCCCATTGTTAATTAATATCAAACTCTTGATGTCCAGTGTTGGACTATCGGTAATGGTGGGAATGATATTCGGAGTTTATCCAGCGACTATCGCTGCTAAAATGCGGCCAGTCGATGCTTTGCGTATCGAATGACAGAAGAAAGCCGCTTTAGGGCGGCTTTCTTCTGTATATAATAAAAGATAATATCCTTGACAAATTGGACAGGGGGTGATAGACTGGAAGAAATTAACAAGCAATTTCGCTAAATAAAAATTGCATTTAGCAATTTGGAAAAAGTTGTAAGTTCTCAAAAGGTGATTTTGAGGGCTTTTTTGTCGTGTTTTTCAAATTTTTGAGAGAGGGAGCCTAAGAGCGTGTATAAATTCGTTCGTCCTTATTCTGTGCGAAAAAAAGGAGCTTTTATATTAGCAGAGAGGTAAAAGGGGAGAGAACCCCCCGCACCCGATAAGTAAAACGGGTGCGGAATTTACAAGTCCGTACCCGACATTCAGAACAAGGAATTTTCCAAACATTTGGAAAGTAGGCCATTTGTCAGACGTGGGGATATATGGTATAATAAGGACATGAGGTGATTAGGATGAATGAACAGGAATTATTGCAAGCAATCCTTTTGGAGATAAAAACCATGAAGCAAGATTTGACGGAAGTAAAGCAGGATATGTCCAGTATGAAGCAGGATATAAGAGATAATCGAATATTGATAGAAAATAATGTCATGCGCGATATTCATTTGATTGCAGAACAGCATACAGACATTATCGAAAAGCTGGACGCAATCGCGGATTATGGTGATACAAAAGGGCGTGTTTCTACGCTTGAAAACGTTGTGCAGTCTCATACCGATGATATAAAAGAATTGCAGAAAAGAATAGGTTAATAAAGAAATCGCGCCGAAAGGCGCGATTTTTAATTTCGGTATCCTTTTTTTGCTTCGTGTTCATCTTTCTTTTTTAGATAAAGTTCAACTTTTCTTTCAAATTCTTCTTGTTCCCTTTG
>JAEXAZ010000188.1 GCA_023394255.1 Bacillota bacterium
GGCCACCGTTGCACGCCCGCCCTCTTGTTCGGCAATTAAAAATATACAGAGACGACTATCTATTCAATAATTGCCTGATTGTAGGATGGCTTTGCGGTTTCTCCTTCGGCGACGACCGCGATGCGCGGATCTTCCCAGTCGCCGTTGAGCAGCGCCGTAAGCAGGGAATAATCGGTTTCGGCGGTAAAAAAGTCCCAGGAGTTCCGGTGCGCAAGGGATCTGGCAGCCAGGCTGTCGTCCGGAAGCAAAAGCTGGGTGTCGGCGAGATAACACAGGCAGGCACATTCCGCACGGGGGCAGTCTAAAAGCTCTTTGCCTGAGTTGGGCAGATACCATGCGATCCCGCCGCCAAACCGGAGAAACAGGCGGCGGTAGGGATCGGCGCCTCCCAACAGCAGGGAGACTGTGTTATGTACGCGGGGAATTACCAGCGGGATACCGTTGGAAGACAGCCCGTCTTCGGGAAGAAGGCATCCGCCGTCTGCAAGGATTACTGCGTCATAGCCATCAGCTTGCGCCAGCTGCTCCCGGATAATCAGACCAACGTCTGCGCGGGACTGCTCCGGCAGCCAAAATACGTCAACTTCATGGGGGCAATTCGGAAGCAGTTTCTCCAGGTAGAGTTGCAGGGAGGGGCAGGCGAAGACAAAAAGCTTCATCGTTGTGTTCACATCCTATTCAATCTTTATATTGAGTGTACCGCATTAACTGGGTGCGTTCAATGCAAAGAATTTGGTAAAAAGGATGCTTGTTTTTTCATCCTTATGGTATAATAACAGAGAATACACCGATTATATGGGATTATGCCAAGGAAACTCCCCCTTGACGGGGCAGTCGTCTGAGAGAAACGACTTCATTTTCAGAAGGAGAAATATATGGTAGAAAATCAATTGGATGTGCCGCAGAAGGCGGTGCTTGTCGCGGTGGATACCGGTGAATATGACGTCCGGGTTTCGCTGGACGAGCTGGAAGAACTTACGCGTACGGCGGGTGCTATGACGGCGGCGAAGGTCACGCAGAAGCGCCCTTCTTTCGAACCCGCGACCTGCATCGGCGAAGGCCGGCTGAAGGAACTTGCGGAATTTTGCCGCGCCAATGAAGTGGATATCGTCATTTTCGACCATGAACTTTCGCCCGCACAGATTCGGAATCTTGAAAAGGCCTGCGAAATCCCGGTAATCGACCGCACAATGCTGATTCTGGACATTTTTGCCCAGCGCGCGGTTACTGCGGAGGGAAAGCTGCAGGTGGAGCTTGCGCAGCTGCGCTACCGGCTGCCGCGGCTCGCGGGCATCGGCACCGAATTGTCCCGGCTGGGCGGCGGAATCGGCACGCGCGGCCCCGGGGAAACCAAGCTGGAAACCGACCGGCGGCATATCCGGCGCAGGATTTCCGCGCTTCAGGAGCAGCTGGAGGAATTGGGAAAACGGCGGCAACTCCTGCGTGACCGGCGGAAAAAAGACGGGGTCACCACCGTGGCAATCGTCGGCTATACCAATGTGGGGAAGAGCACGCTGCTGAACGCGCTGACCAACGCGGGGGTTTTGGCCGAGGACAAGCTGTTCGCGACGCTGGACCCCACCTCCCGCGCGCTTACCCTGCCGGACGGCAGGCAGGTGATGTTGATTGATACGGTCGGCCTGGTGCGGCGTTTGCCCCACCATCTGGTGGAGGCTTTTAAATCTACACTGGAGGAGGCGGCCGGGGCCGATCTGCTCTGGTGCGTCTGCGATATATCCTCCGACGAGACCGAGGAGCAGATTGCCGTCACCCGGGACCTGATGCGGGAGCTGGGAGTGGAGGATACCCCGATGCTGGCGGTGCTCAATAAGTGCGACCGCATTGCAGAATCCCCGCTTCCGCTCAATTCCATGACCGCTGTTATTTCCGCAAAGACCGGATTTGGCTTTGACGCACTTTTGAAAAAGACGGCGGATGCGCTCAAACCGACCCACCGCCGGATGCGTTTGCTGATCCCCTACGACAAAACCGGACTGATTAACGAAATCACGGGGCTGGGCAAGGTGTTCGCGCAGGAATATGTCGAAGCGGGCACCAAAATAGACGCTCTGGTGGATCTCAAAATCCTTTACAAAGTGGAAGGCTTCGCAATCAGGGAATAAGCGTGAAAAAGCGGAGGCTGAAAGCCTCCGCAAATACGTTATTTCTGGTAAACCCCGAGGATTTCGCCCACGTAGAAGAAATGATAGTCTTTGTTGGGGTAGTTCGCGGTATCAATGGAAGGGTCGACAAACGATTCCGGATCGAATTTCTGCCGGAACAGCTTGCGGCAGGTAATGGCAATTTCCGACTGCGCGAGCACCGGCGTATTGTCGAGCGTAGTTGCTTCAAACCCGCAGATAGCCAGTTTATCAACCTCCCGCCCGGTATGCGAGCCGCAGTATTGCAGTTCTTTGCGATAAGACTCGGGCAGAAAACAGGCGGAAAAGGTTTCGGACGCATCCATCAGTTCCCGCGTATATCGCTGCGGACGAAGGAAAACATATGTTACGGGCTTGTTCCACAGAACCCCCACGCCGCCCCAGCTCGCCGTCATGGTGTTGACATGCCCGTCGGCGGATTTTGTGGTGATCATTGCCCATTGTTTGCCGATCAGGTCAAACGGATTTTTATTCAGTTCCTGCGGTGTAATTTTGTTCATCTTCACACAGCCTTTCCATAATCGTCAGAATCGGATGCGGCAAAGCCGTACCGGACGGCTGCCGACAGCCGCCTAACATTCTTATCATAGCACGATGGAAGGGGGAATAAAAGGGGATTTTGTGCAAAGGTACACAATTCAGATGCAAACATAATGAATATTTATGCGAATATAGGGGTTGCAATTGCATAAAAACAGTGTATAATAGACACTATAATGAATGATTAACCAAACGGAGGGTATACATATGCAAAAACAATTCAAAAAAGTCGTGCTTGCCTACTCCGGCGGGCTGGATACATCGGTCATCATCCCCTGGCTGAAAGAACACTACGACTGCGAGGTCATCGCCGTTGCCGCCAATGTCGGCCAGGGTGATTACGAACTGGAAGGCCTTGAGGAAAAGGCCATCAAGACCGGGGCGTCAAAATGCTACATCGAGGATTTGACCAGCGAATTCGTGGAGGAGTTCATCATCCCCACAGTGAAGGCGGGCGCGGTCTATGAAGGCAAATACCTGCTGGGCACCTCGTTCGCGCGTCCGATTATTGCAAAGCGGCTGGTGGAAATTGCGAAGAAAGAGGGCGCCGACGCGATTGCGCACGGCTGCACCGGCAAGGGAAACGATCAGGTGCGTTTCGAACTGACCATCAAGGCGTTCGCACCCAATATGGGTATCATCGCGCCGTGGCGTTTCTGGGAGCTCAACAGCCGCGAAAAAGAAATCGCGTATGCCGAGGCGCATCAGATTCCGCTCAAGATCAACCGCGAGACCAACTACTCCAAGGATAAGAACCTGTGGCACCTTTCCCACGAGGGCCTGGATCTTGAGGACCCCGCCAACGAGCCCAACTATGACAAGATCCTTGAAATGGGCGTTACGCCCGAAAAGGCCCCCGACAAGCCTACTTATGTGACCATCGGCTTTGAAAAGGGCGTACCGGTCTCTGTGGACGGAGAGAAGATGAAGCCGGTGGATGCCATTTACAAGCTCAATAAGCTGGGCGGAGAGAACGGTATCGGAATCGTGGATATGGTGGAAAACCGGCTGGTCGGCATGAAGAGCCGCGGCGTCTATGAGACCCCCGGCGGCGCCATCCTTTACTTTGCGCACCAGTCCCTGGAGGAGATCTGCCTGGACAAGGAGACCCAGCACTACAAGATGCAGATGGGCGTCAAGTTCAGCGAGCTGGTTTACAACGGCCAGTGGTATACCCCGCTGCGGGAAGCGCTGAGCGCGTTTGTCGACAAGACGCAGGAGCCGGTTACCGGCGAAGTCAAGCTGAAGCTCTATAAGGGCAACATCATGAATGCCGGCATGACCTCCCCCAACTCCCTCTATTCGGAAGAAATCGCGACCTTCGGCGAGGACCATGTTTACGATCAGGCGGATTCTGCGGGATTCATCAACCTGTTCGGCCTGCCGCTGAAGGTGAAGGCGCTGCTGGACGAGAAAAAAATCAAGTAACAGGCAAAAGTAAGGGGGCTGTAACGTCGGGGCAGGTGTCCCGCGTTAGAGCCCTTTTCTTTCCGGGATTCAGAACGAGTGACTGCGAGGTAACAATATGAAAATGTGGGCAGGGCGGTTTTCCAAGGAAGTGGATTCCCGCGTCAACGATTTTAATTCCTCCATCCGCTTTGACGCGCGGATGTTTGAGCAGGATATCGCGGGCTCGATGGCGCACGCGCAGATGCTGGCCGCGCAGGGGATTCTCTCCAAAGAGGACGCGGACCGGATTGTGGATGGGCTTGACGGCATTCTTGGAGACTTGAAGAGCGGCGCGCTTGCCATTGACCCCAACGCCGAAGATGTCCATATGTTTGTCGAGCAGGTGCTGACCGAACGGATCGGCGTGACCGGGAAACGCCTGCATACCGCCCGCTCCCGCAATGACCAGGTGGCGCTTGACATCCGCCTTTGCCTGCGGGAAGAGAGCGAAAAAATCGTGGGGCTCCTGCTGGAACTGACGGAGGAGCTGACCCGGAAAGCGGAAGAAAACCTGGAAACCGTGATGCCCGGCTACACGCATCTCCAACGTGCCCAGCCGATTACGTTTGGCCATCACCTGATGGCCTATGCCAGTATGCTGGCACGGGACGTGGGCAGGATGCGGGACGCCGCCAAACGTATGGAGGAGCTGCCGCTCGGCTCGGGCGCGCTGGCGGGAACCACCTATCCCATCGACCGGCAGATGACGGCCAAGGCGCTCGGCTTTTTACGTCCGACCGCGAATTCGCTGGACGGCGTTTCCGACCGCGATTTCTGCATCGAACTGGCGGGCGCGATTTCCACCATTATGATGCACCTTTCCCGGCTTTCCGAGGAAATCGTGCTGTGGTGCTCGTGGGAATTTAAATTCATCGAGCTGGACGACGCGTTTGCGACCGGGTCGTCGATTATGCCGCAGAAGAAGAACCCGGATGTGGCGGAGCTGGTGCGCGGAAAGACCGGCAGGGTCTACGGCGACCTGATGACGCTGCTGACGATGATGAAGGGGCTCCCGCTTGCCTATAATAAAGATATGCAGGAGGATAAAGAGGCGATTTTTGACGCGGTGGATACCGTGAAGCTTTGCCTTTCGACGATGACGCCGATGCTGCATACCATGACCGTCCTGAAGGAGAATATGCGGGCGGCGGCGGCAAAGGGCTTTATCAACGCTACCGACTGCGCGGATTATCTGACGAAAAAGGGCGTGGCGTTCCGGGACGCGTATAAGTGCACCGGCGGCCTGGTTGCCCTCTGCATCCAAAAGGGCCAGACGCTCGAAACGCTGCCGATTGAGGAATACCAAAAAGCAAGCCCTGTATTCCAGAATGATATTTATGACGCGATCAGTCTCGAAACCTGCGTGAAAGGCAGAACGAGCGAGGGCGGCCCGTCCCCGGAGGCCGTCAGGGTACAGATTGAGAAGATACGGGCGTTTCTCACAGCGGAGAAACGCTGATCCCTGCGGGGCAAATTGTGAGGTGTGTGGAATGAAACAAATTAAAGCGGGCGTGATTGGCGCGACCGGTTATGCGGGCCTGGAGATCGTCCGGCTGCTGCTGTCCCATCCCGATGTTGAGGTTTCGGCGGTTTCGTCCGTCAGCTTCGAGGGGCAGGCCATCAGCGAAATCTATCCACAGCTGACGGGGCTGTTTGAACAAAAGCTTACCGACGACGCGGCGGTTGTGGATTCCTGCGACGTGGTGTTCGGCTCCCTGCCGCATGGGCTCTCCGAAAAGATCGCGCGCCGGTGTTATGACGCCGGAAAGCTGTTTATCGATCTGGGCGCGGATTTCCGCCTGAAAAGGGAATCGGATTACCAGACCTGGTACGGCGGGAACTACGAAGATATGGAGCTGCACCAAAAGGCGGTCTATTCGATTCCGGAACTGCACCGATCCCTCGTGAAAGGCGCGAAGCTGATCGCAAACCCGGGCTGCTATGTCACCTCCGTCTGTCTGGGGCTTGCGCCTGTGATGAAAGCCGGCGCGATCGACCCCGACACGCTTGTGATCGATTCCAAATCCGGCGTGACCGGGGCGGGACGAGGGCTTGCGCTGAATACCCATTATCCCGAATGCAACGAGGCGTTTTCGCCCTATAAAATTGCCTCCCACCGGCACACGCCCGAAATCGAGCAGGTGCTGGGAGAGCTTTCGGGGAATCCGGTCACGGTGACGTTTGTGCCGCACCTGCTTCCGGTGAACCGGGGCATTGTCTCCACCATGTACATGAAACTGCGGCCGGATTTCGATGAGGAAACGGTGCGCGCGCTGTATGAATCGTTCTACAGCGGGGAACAGTTTGTAAAGCTGCTGCCCAAGGGCACGGCGGCGAACCTCAAGAATGTCAAATACAGCAATTGCTGCCATATTTCCCTGCACACCGACGCGCGCACCGGCCGATTGATTGTGGTTTCCACCCTTGACAACATGGTCAAAGGCGCCGCCGGTCAGGCGATTCAGAATATGAACCTTGCGCTCGGGCTGGAAGAATCCGCGGGGCTGAACCTTGTGCCGCCCGCATTTTAAAACCGGAATCAGGAAGGATGAAACGAGTATGCCATATACGCTGATTGAGGGCGGCGTCTGCGCCCCGAAAGGCTTTCAGGCGGGAGCCGTACACTGCGGCATCCGCAAAAACCGCGAGAAAAAAGACCTGGCGCTGATTGTGAGCGGTACGCCCTGCACAGCGGCGGCGGTCTATACGCAGAACAAGGTGAAGGGCGCGCCGATCCTTGTCACAAAGGAGCATCTGGCCAACGGAACCGCGCGCGCAGTCCTGTGCAATTCCGGCAACGCGAATACCTGCAACGCCGACGGGGAGTTCATTGCGCACGCCATGTGCGAAAGCGCGGCGAACGCCCTGCGCATCAGCGAGGAGGATATTATCATCGCCTCCACCGGCGTGATCGGGCAGCCGCTGCCCCTCGATCCGATTACCGCCGCAATGCCCGCGCTTGCGGCGTCGCTGAGTGCTGACGGCAGCAAAAGCGCCGCCGAGGCGATCATGACCACCGATACCAAATGCAAGCAGGTCGCGGTCAGATTCCTGCTGGACGGAAAAGAATGCGTCATCGGCGGCATCTCCAAAGGGAGCGGCATGATCCACCCCAACATGGCGACCATGCTCTGCTTTATCACCAGCGACGCGGCGATCTCCGCCGCGATGATTCAGAAAGCCTGCAAAGAGGTGGCCGACGAAACCTTCAATATGATTTCCGTGGACGGGGACACCTCGACCAACGACATGCTTTCGGTGATGGCGAACGGTCAGGCGGGAAACACGCCGATCGAAAACGAAACCGCCGATTATTATAAATTTGTCGGCGCGCTGATGACAGTCTGCCGCCAGCTTGCCAGGGAAATGGCGGCGGACGGCGAAGGCGCGACCAAGCTGCTGGAATGCTCCGTAACCGGCGCTCCCTCCAAGGAAACCGCGAAAAAGGTTGCGAAGTCGGTGATCTGCTCTAGCCTCTTCAAGGCAGCCATGTTCGGCGCCGACGCCAACTGGGGGCGGGTGCTCTGTGCGATCGGTTATACCAACGCCGAATTTGAAATCGGCCGCGTTGGCGTTTCGTTCAGCTCAAAGTCGGGCGAAATTCAGGTCTGCGAAAACGGGGCGGGGATTCCGTTCAGCGAGGAGCTTGCGAAAAAGATTCTCGGCGAATCCGAAATCCATATTGAAATCTGCATGGGGCAGGGCGGCGGGGCCGCTACGGCGTGGGGCTGTGACCTGACCTATGATTACGTGAAGATCAACGGCGATTACCGCACCTGACGAACGGGAGGAAGCGACGATGAAGATGGTAAATTCCGATAAAGCGCAGGTACTGGCCGAGGCGCTGCCCTATCTCCAGAAATACAACCATAAGGTGGTTGTCGTCAAATACGGCGGCAATGCCATGGTGAATGAAGAGCTCAAGGAAGCGGTGATGAGCGATATCGTGCTGCTCTCCCTTGTGGGCATCCGTATCGTGCTGGTGCACGGCGGCGGCCCGGAGATTACCGAAACGCTCACGGCGCTGGGCAGGGAAAGCCGGTTTGTAAACGGGTTACGCTATACCGACGAGGAAACCGTCCGCGTGGTGCAGATGGTGCTTGCCGGAAAGACCAATAAAGACCTTGTGGGCCTTTTGCAGAAAAATAACGGACGCGCGCTCGGGCTTTGCGGCATTGACGGCAAGATGATACGGGTAAAAAAGGTGAACGCCGACGTGGGCTATGTGGGCGAGGTGACCGGCGTCGACACCAAGCTGATCGACGACGCGCTGGATATGGGTTATATCCCCGTGATCGCCACCTTGGGCTGTGATGAAAACGGTACGGTCTATAACATCAACGCGGACGCAGCCGCCGCCCGCATTGCCGCGGAGCTGCACGCCGAAAGCCTGATTCTGCTGACCGATATCCGCGGGCTGCTCACCGACAAAAACGATGAGTCGACGCTGATTTCCTCGGTGAACGCCAGCGGGGTGCCCGCGCTCATCCGGCAGGGCATCATCCAGGGCGGCATGATCCCGAAGGTGGACTGCTGCGTGGAAGCGGTGCGGCGCGGTGTCCGGCAGGCGAATATTATCGACGGGCGGGTTTTGCATTCCATCCTGATCGAGCTTTTGACCGACGAAGGGATGGGAACCATGTTCCTCGGCTGATGCCGGGCGGGAACGATTGACAGAAAGAGGTGGATTTTATGGGATGGAAAGAGCTTGACCAGACCTATCTCGCGCACGCCTACGGGCGGTTTGACGTGGAGGCCGCCAGCGGACGGGGCGCGGTCTGTAAGGATGCGGACGGCAGGGAATATATTGATTTTACTTCCGGCATCGGCGTCAATTCGCTGGGCTGGTGCGACGGCGACTGGGCGGCGGCGGTCGGGAAGCAGGCCGCGACGCTCCAGCATATGTGCAACCTTTATTATACCGAGCCGATGGCGAAGCTGGGAAAAACCCTCTGCGAGCGCACCGGCATGCAGAAGGTGTTTCTGTGCAATTCCGGCGCGGAGGCCAATGAGGGAATCATTAAGACCGCGCGTAAATACAGCTTTGACCATTACGGAAAAGGCAGGCATACCATTCTCTCACTGAATAACAGCTTTCACGGGCGCACGATTACCACCCTTTCCGCGACCGGCCAGGAGGCGTTCCACCAGTATTTCGACCCGTTTACCGAGGGCTTCCGGTTCATTGACGCCAACGACCTTGACGGGCTGCAAAAAGCGGCGGACGAAACCGTCTGCGGCATCCTGATCGAGCTGGTGCAGGGCGAAGGCGGCGTGGTGCCGCTGGAGCCGGATTTCGTGAACGGGATTGCCCGTATCTGCGCGGAAAAGGATATCCTGCTGATGGTGGATGAGGTGCAGACCGGCATGGGGCGCACCGGGAAACTGCTCTGCTGCGAGCATTACGGCGTGAAACCTGACCTGCTCAGCCTCGCGAAGGGGCTGGGCGGCGGCCTGCCGATCGGCGCCGCGCTGATGGGGGAGAAGTGTGCCGACACGCTGCGCCCCGGCGACCACGGAACTACCTTCGGCGGGAACCCGGTGGTCTGCGCCGGCGCGAATGTGGTGCTGGAAAAACTGACCGGAGAACTGCTTGACGAGGTCGCCGCCAAGGGCACCTATATCACCGGACGGCTGCTGAAAATGCCGGGGGTGAAGAGCGTCGAGGGAAAGGGCCTGATGCTTGGCATCACACTGGAGAACGGCGACAGCAAAAAGCTGGCCGCACAATGTCTGGAACACGGTCTGCTGATTCTCACCGCGAAAGCGAAACTGCGGATGCTCCCGCCGCTTACAATTTCCTATGCCGAAATTGACAGGGGACTTAAACTTTTGAATGAGGTGTTAAGCTTATGAATCATCTGCTCAAACTGCTCGACCTGACAACGGAGGAAATCATCGAACTGCTCAATCTGGGCGATCAGCTCAAATACGAGCAGAAGCATGGAATCCGCCACCATCTGCTTGAGGGCCAGACGCTCGGCATGATCTTCCAGAAGGCTTCCACCCGCACAAGGGTTTCCTTTGAGGTGGGCATGAGCCAGCTTGGCGGCGACGCGCTTTTCCTTTCCAACCGCGACCTGCAGATCGGGCGCGGGGAGCCGGTGCAGGATACCGCGCGCGTGCTTTCCCGCTATCTCGACGGCATCATGATCCGTACCTTTGCCCAGCAGGAGGTCGACGATCTCGCAAAATACGGCTCGATCCCCATTATCAACGGCCTGACCGATTTCAGCCATCCCTGCCAGGTGCTTGCCGACCTGATGACGGTACGCGAACATAAGGGGCGTCTGGACGGCGTGAAGATGTGCTACATCGGCGACGGCAACAACATGGCGAACTCGCTGATCGTCGGCGGCCTGAAAACCGGTATGAAGGTTTCGGTCGCGACGCCTGATGATTACCGCCCCGCCCCTGCGGTGCTGGAATTCGCCAAAGGCTACGGCAGCTTCAAGCTGACCGGTGACATCCTTGAGGCCGCCGCGGACGCGGATGTCCTGTTTACCGACGTCTGGGCTTCCATGGGCCAGGAGGACGAAGCGGAAATCCGCAGGAAAGCCTTCGCGGGCTATCAGATCAATGAAGAGCTGCTGAAAAACGCGGCGCCGGACGCAATGGTCCAGCACTGCCTGCCCGCCCACCGCGGAGAGGAAATTTCCGGGGAAACATTCGAAAAACACGCGGATGAGATCTTTGACGAGGCCGAGAACAGGCTGCACGCCCAGAAGGCCGTTATGGTGAAACTGATGAAAAAATAACCTGCCGGGCGACGGCAAACGGGAACGCAATGAGAAGAGCGTTCCCGTTTTTTGTTCTGTCCCGCGGATTGACACTGTTCCCCTGATGGGATAAAATAGGGCTATCAGTTAAAAAAGTGACGCCGAAAGGATAACATCATGAAAAGACGTTTGACAGCCCTGCTTCTGGCGGGACTGATGATTTTTATGGCAACAGCCTGCGAAAAAGGCAAGGATGCGGAGCCGTCCTCCTCCGAGGAGGTCAAGGACCCCAACTGGCCGGTTGCCGTCGGCGACGTCCGCGTAGCGGAAAAGCCGGATTCGGTCGTGTCGCTCTCGCCCGCGCTGACGGAAATCCTCTGTGAGCTTGGCGGGGAAGGGCAGTTGACAGGGGTCAGCGACTACTGCGATTACCCCGATTCGGTTCGGGACCTCGAACAGTGCGGAACCAGCCAGCTTCCGGATCTGAAAACGATCAAAAAGCTCGCTCCGCAGGTGGTGTTTTCCTCCTCCGCTCTGTCGCAGGAGGACACGGTGAAGCTCCAGCAGATGGGCGCGGAAGTGGTGGTGCTCCCCCATGCGGGCAGCGTGGACGCGCTGGAGGAACTCTATGTGGCGGCGGGTACGATCATCGGCGGCATGGTGGACGGCGAAGAAAACGGGGAAGAGACCTTTGCCCCGCTGCGCAGAAGGTATGACGCTCTGACTGCCGCCGCGGAGACGGTGGAGAAGAAGCTCTCCGGTATTTATCTGCGGGCGGCGCCGCTGATGATGGCGACCGGTGACACCTTTGAAGGGGAGCTGCTGGAGGAAATCGGCATTCAAAACGACGCGGCGGAGGACACCGGCTGGGAATACCCCGCGGACAAGGCAAAAGACCTCTATCCCGACATTATCTTTTATGACAAGTCGGTTGGCGAGCAGTATTTAAAGGACAATCAGGTTTATAATACCACCGACGCGGTCAAAAATGAACGCTGCTATGAGGTGGATGCCACCGCGTTCGAACGGCAAAGCGCCCGCATGTTTGACGAACTGGAAAACATGTTCCGAAAGGCCTATCCGGACGTGGAACTCGGTACAGCAGAGCCGGAATCCAGGCAGGAATCCTCTTCCGAGCGGGATGAGGACGAATCCGAACCTTCCTCTTCGGACGATGAGGGGATGCTGAGCCTTGAGGATGCCACAAAAGTAAACTGACCGTTCATTAACATGGGTGAGGGAGTGGAATGATGATAACAGGTGCGCAGGCAATGGTAAAATGCCTTGAAGCGGAACAGGTTCCCCTGTTGTTCGGCTATCCCGGCGCGGCAATCTGCCCGTTCTATGACAGCCTTGCGGAGTCCTCCATCCGGCATATCCTGCCCCGTAACGAACAGAACGCCGGACATGCCGCATCGGGCTACGCGCGCATGACCGGAAAACCGGCGGTCTGCGTGGCAACCTCCGGCCCCGGCGCGACCAACCTATTCACCGCGATCGCAACCGCCTACATGGACAGTATCCCTCTGGTCGTGATTACCGGACAGGTATCGTCCGAGCTTTTGGGGCGGGACGTCTTCCAGGAGGTTGATACCACCGGCGCGGCGGAGCCGTTCACCAAATACAGCTATCTTGTCAAGGACGCGGCGGAAATTCCCCGCGTGTTTAAGGAGGCATTTTATATTGCTTCCACCGGGCGCAAAGGCCCTGTGCTGATCGATATGCCGGTGGATGTCCAGCGGCAGCTTCTGGAATTCCGTTATCCGGAAACCGTGGACATCCGCGGCTACAAACCCCGCAGCAAGGGACACCCGATGCAGATCCGGCGGGTGGCGGAAGCAATCAGAACCGCGAAGCGTCCCCTGCTCTGTGCCGGGGGCGGCGTATTCGCGGCGGGGGCGCAGGGCGTGGTGCGCACGCTGTGTGAGCAGTGCAACCTGCCGGTTGTCACAACGATGATGGGGCTTGGTGTCCTGCCTACCGGCCATCCCCTTTCTATTGGCATGCTCGGGCAGAGCGGCAGCGAAGCGGCCAACCGCGCGGTGGAACAGAGCGATCTGCTGATTCTGATCGGCGCGCGGGCGGGCGACCGGGCGGTTGCATCCCCGCAGACGCTGGAAACGCTGACTACGGTGGTGCACATCGATATTGACGCGGCGGAGATCGGCAAAAATCTGGGGACGACCATTCCGCTGGTGGGGGACGCGGCCCGCGTGACCGAACAGCTTGTCGAGCAGCATCCCGCCGGGGAATGGCAGAAATGGCTGGAATGGCTGAAAGCCCGCCGGGCGGAGGCCATACGGCCGGACACGCCCGCAAAGGACGGCTATATTGACCCGAATGCGTTTATCCGTCTGCTTTCCGAGCGGATGGAGGACGACGCAATCTACGTTTCCGATGTGGGGGAAAACCAGATCTGGTCGGCAAGGAATGTCAGAATCCGCAGCGGGCGGTTTCTGACGACGGGCGGCATGGGCACGATGGGTTACGCGCTGCCCGCGTCCATCGGCGCGAAGCTGGCCGCGCCGGACAGACAGGTGGTTACCGTCTGCGGGGATGGTGCGTTCCAGATGGCGATGATGGAGCTTGCCACCGCCAACCAACACCATGTGCCGGTCAAGCTGGTGGTGATGCAGAACGGCTATCTCGGGCTGGTGCGTGAAATCCAGCAGAACCAGTACCGCGGTCGGGAGGTCGCGGTCTGCCTGGACGGCAGCCCCGACATCTGCGGCATCGCGGCGGCTTATGGCATCCCCTCCGCGCGGATTTGCTCGATGGAGGAGGCGGAGCGGGCGATTGACACCCTGCTGGACGGGGAACACTCGTTTGTGCTGGTCTGCATGGTTGACCCACGCGAAGGAACCAGACAGGAGGCGGTGGTATGAGACGGATTATGTCGGTACTGGTGGAAAACAAGGCGGGTGTCCTCGCGAGGACTTCCGGCCTGTTCGCGCGCCGCGGCTTTAATATTGAAAGCCTTGCGGTGGGCGAGACGGAGGACCCCACCGTTTCCCGCATGACAATCGTGGTCAACGGGGACGAGCGGATGATCGAGCAGGTGGAAAAGCAGCTCAACAAGCAGATCGACGTCATCAAAGTGAAGACGCTGGAGATCGATACCTCGACGAGGCGGGAACTGGTGCTCATCAAAATCAACGCCGCCCAGCAGAACCGCGGGGAAATCATTGACGTCTGCCAGATCATGAAGGCGAAGATTGTGGACATGTCCCACACCACACTGACGGTGGAACTGTGCGACCGGCCGGAACGGTGTGACCTGTTGCTGGAGATGCTTGCTTCCTACGGGGTCGCGGAGCTTGCGCGCACCGGCATGGTGGCGCTGCAAAAGGGTTCGGAAGCGATTGCGCTGAAAAAATAAAGCCAGAAATGAAAAACGGGCGCGGGATATTTCCCGCGTCCGTTTGTGTCTGCTTCTTAACTTCGTTCCGCCGGTTTTTTTGCCCGGATCGCATAAATCGGCTGCCCCAGTCCGGAAAAATAGGCTTCATATTCCGTGATGATATTATCCGCGGCGTATTCGCTGTGATGGAGGTCGCGGGTGATGAAGTAGGGCGGCATCGCCGCCTCAAATTCAAACGTGGAAAAATGAAACAGGTTGTAGTTGTCGGTTTTGAACCACAGTTCGCCCCCGTCGGCCAGAAGGGTTTTATAGAGTTCCAGCCGTGCACGGTAGGTCAGGCGGCGCTTGAACTGGCGGTGCTTATGCCAGGGGTCGCAGAAGTTGATATAAATTTGCATGAGTTCGCCCTTTTCAATCAGCTGCGGCAGCAGCTCCGCGTCACAGAGCAGAAACCGCACGTTTTGCAGCCCCAGTTCCATCGCCCGTTCGGCGGCGACCACCGCGACATTTTCCTCCCGCTCAAGGGCCAGAAAATTGACGCCGGGGTTGCGGGAAGCAAGCTCGCAGACGAACTGCCCCTTGCCGCAGCCGATTTCCAGATGAAGCGGCGCGGAGGGGGTTGGAAATGCGCCCCGGATATGGCCTTTGAGGGCGGGGATTTCTTTCGGGTCCATCGGGACGGGAAAGATCACGGAAGCGCAGCGGGACAGGCGCGGCACCAGGTTTGGTTTTTTACGTGGACGCATGGAAAAGACCTCCCATATTCAGCGTTGATCAGCATTGTTCCGGATTCGCGGCGAGCACGTCCGCGGCAAGCCGCTCGGCGTCGGCATAGGTGCAGAGCGCCCCGCTCTGCTTGCGGAAGGAGGGCGCGCCGCGCATCCCTTTCATATACCAGGCCGCATGCTTGCGTACTTCCCGCATGCCCTGCTGTTCGCCTTTATAGTCGCAGACCAGGCGGATGTGGCGCAGCATGACCGCCATCCGTTCGGGCAGATAAGGCACCGGAACCGATTCCCCGCCGGTCAGATAGCGGGCAACCTGCCCAAACAGCCACGGGCTGCCGAGCGCTCCGCGCCCGATCATCACAAGATCACATTTTGTATATTCGTACATATTAATTACAGATTGGACATCGATGCAGTCGCCGTTGCCGATGACGGGAATCGAAACGGCCTGTTTTACGGCGGCGATGATGTCCAAATCCACCGGCGGCTGATAAAACTGCTGCCGGGTGCGCCCGTGGACGGTGAGGGCGGCCGCGCCGCTCCGCTCCATGATGCGGGCGAATTCCACGGCGTTGACGTTTTCATCGTCCCAGCCCTTGCGGAATTTCACCGTAACGGGCAGGGGTACCGCTTTCACGACCGCCTCGGTGATTTTTCCGGCGAGGACAGGGTTTTTCATCAGCGCCGAACCGCCGCCGTTCCCGGCGATTTTCGGCGCGGGGCAGCCCATATTCAGGTCTATAATGTCCGGCTGGAATTCCAGCGCTTTCACCGCCGCTTCCGCCAGAATTTCCGGCTCATCGCCGAACAGCTGCACGGCAATGGGACGTTCCGCGTCGGTAACGCCGAGCAGGGCGGCGGTTTTCCGGTCGGAAAAATGCATGCCTTTCGCCGACGCCATTTCGCCCACCATATAGGCGGCGCCGAAGCTTTTGCAGATTTCGCGGAACGCGCGGTCGGTAACGCCCGCCATGGGAGCGAGCGCAGCAGTGCGGGGGATTTCAAGATTTCCCAGTTTCATGGGCGCCTCCAAGAAAATTCAAAAATTGCACATTATATACTAACAGAAATTTGACTGCAAGGCAATGTTTTGTGTTATAATGTCATATGTATGAAAATTTACAGACTCATTTTGCGCCCAGATGGATGGCGTTCAGATAGGAGACGGACATGAAACTTCTGGCAATTGACGGCAACAGCATTCTGAACCGCGCTTTTTACGGGATCAAAACGCTGACGACGAAGGACGGCGAATTCACAAACGGAATCTACGGTTTTTTAAGCATCCTGCGCAAGCTGCTGGACGAGGTGCAGCCGGACGCGGTTGCCTGCGCGTTCGACCTGCGGGCGCCCACCTTCCGCCACAAGATGTATGACGGGTACAAGGCGCAGCGCAAGGGGATGCCCGATGAGCTTGCCTCCCAGCTTCAGCCGCTCAAAGACCTGCTGGCGGCGCTGGGCTATCAGATCGTCACCTGCGAGGGCTATGAGGCGGACGATATCCTCGGGACGCTGGCGAAATCCTCCGCTGATTCGGGAAATGAATGCGTCATCGCAACGGGGGACCGCGACAGCCTGCAGCTGGTGGGCGGCGCGGTCAGCGTGCGCCTTGCCACCACAAAAGCGGGACAGCCCGCGTCTACCCTGTATGATGTGGATGCTGTAAAGGAAAAATACGGGGTCGCGCCCGAGCAGCTTATTGATGTGAAAGCGCTGATGGGAGACGCGTCCGACAATATCCCCGGCGTGGCGGGAATCGGCGAAAAGACCGCGCTCGACCTGATCATGCGCTTTCACGATCTGGATGCGATTTACGCGCAGCTTGACACGATCGACATTAAGCCGGGTGTGCGCACCAAACTGCAAAACGGCAGGGAGATGGCCTATATGAGCCGTGATCTGGCGCGCATCTGCTGCGAGGTGCCGGTTGCAACCGATGTGGCGGGCTATCTGCCGCGGCAGGCCGACCAGCAGGCCGCGGCCAACCTGTTTGCGCGGTTCGAAATGTTTACCATGCAGAACAAGTGGGGCATCACCGCGCAGGGTGTTGCCGCGCCGAAAACGGCGAAGGTCCCCGGCAAATCGCTCCAGGTCGTCTGCGATGGGATTCAGCCGGAGAAATTTACCGGGCAGCAGGTGGACGTTGTCTGCGATTTTTCAGCGGACGGCGCGCTTTCGGGTGCGGCTGCTGTGGCGGGCGGAACCCTTTTGCTGCTGGACGGAGAGGCCGCGCACCGGCTGGTGGTTTCCGGCGTCCGTCTGCGGGCCTGGAGCAGCAAACCGCTCTATAAATATGCGTATAAAAACGATATAAATATACAAAGCGTTGCATTTGACGGCGAGTTGGCGGCATATCTCCTGAGCCCTACCAGCGCGTCCTATGAGATGGAACAGCTCGCGGCGCAGTATGAAGTTGCTCCGCGCGCGCTGGAAGGTAAAATTCCCGAGTGCTTTGCGTCCCTTGCGGTGCGGGGCGCGCTGATGACGCCGCTGTTCGACAGGCTGGCTGACCTGATTGCCGGAGCAAAACAGGATCATCTGCTTTTTGAGATTGAACAGCCGCTCGCGCGAGTGCTCGCTTCCATGGAACACGAAGGTTTTACGCTGGATACCGACGCCCTGCGGGAGTACGGGGTGGATCTGGACAAGCGTCTGGAGGAGTTGCAGGACGGCATCTATCAGATGGCGGGGCATGAATTTAACATCAATTCGCCCAAACAATTGGGAGAGGTCCTGTTTGTGGATTTGATGCTTCCCGCAAAGAAAAAGACCAAAAGCGGTTATTCCACCAATGCGGACGTCCTGGAATCCCTGCGCGGAAAGCATCCGATCATCGAGTCCATTCTGGAATACCGCAAGCTGGCCAAGCTGAAATCCACCTATGTGGACGGGCTGATCAAAGTGGTGGACGAGGACGGGCGGGTGCGCTCCACCTTCCAGCAGACCGAGACCCGGACGGGCCGCATCAGCTCGACGGAACCGAACCTCCAGAATATCCCGATCCGCACCAAAGAGGGCAGCCGGCTGCGCCGGTTTTTCCGCGCGCGCCCCGGCTGGAAGCTGCTGGACGCCGACTATTCGCAGATCGAACTGCGGGTTCTGGCGGACCTTGCGGACGATCAGAATATGATCGCGGCATTCCGGAACGGCGAGGATATCCACACTACCACGGCGGCGCAGGTGTTCGGGATGCCGGAGCTGATGGTCACGCCGCTCATGCGCTCCCGCGCGAAGGCGGTCAATTTCGGGATTGTCTACGGCATCGGTGCGTTTTCCCTGTCGCAGGACATCGGCGTTTCCGTCGCCGAGGCGGACAGCTATATCAAGAGCTATCTGGCGCATTATGCGGGGGTCAAACGCTATATGGAGGAGACCATCCGGCTGGCGCGTGAAAACGGATATGTCACGACAAAGTTCGGCCGCAGGCGTTACCTGCCCGAGCTTGCCGCGTCCAACAAGGTGACGCAGGCATTCGGGGAGCGTGTCGCGCGCAATACGCCGATTCAGGGCACCGCGGCGGATATCATCAAAATCGCGATGGTGCGCGTGTTTGAACGGCTGCAAAAGGAGCATCTGAAAGCGAAACTGATCTTGCAGGTACACGATGAACTGCTGGTGGAGGCTCCGCAGGAGGAGGCCGCGATGGCCGCCATCATCCTGCAGGAGGAGATGGAGCATGCCATTTCCCTGAAGGTGCCGCTGGAGGCGGATGTCAACACGGGTGAAAACTGGCTGGAGGCAAAATAACAATCGGGTGGTTAACATGACAATTGCAGCGATGACGATGGAAGATGTGCCGGAGGTTGCGGCACTGGAAAAGCAGTGTTTTTCGCAGCCGTGGAGCGCGCAGGTTCTGGAGGCCGAGCTCGGAAATCCCAATTCCGTGTTTCTGGTGGCAACGGAGACGGGCCGGCTGGCGGGCTACGCGGGGATGCACCGGGTGATGGACGAGGGCTACCTGTTTAACGTCGCGGTGGACGGCGGATTCCGGCGCCGGGGTGTCGCGACGGCGCTGGTGGAAAAGCTGGTGGAATTTGCAAAGGAAAAACGGATGGGGTTTCTGACGCTGGAAGTCCGGGAAGGAAACGCCGTTGCGATTGCGCTCTATCAAAAATTGGGATTTGGCGAAGTGGGGCGGCGGAAACGGTTCTATGTGAACCCGGTGGAAGACGCCGTACTGATGACAAAATTTATCCAGAGATAGACAGCCGGGGGGATAATCCGGCGGGATAGCGGGGAACATATAGTGATGAAAATTCTTGCAATTGAAAGCTCCTGTGACGAGACCGCGGCGGCGGTCGTTGAAGATGGGCGGAAGATCTGTTCGTCCGTAATCAATACGCAGGTCGCGGAGCACAGGAAATACGGCGGCGTCGTGCCGGAAATTGCGTCGCGCAGACATACGGAAAACATTGTGCAGGTGGTGCAGGGCGCGCTGGATGAGGCGGGCTGTACGCTCGGCAGTGTGGATGCGGTCGCGGTTACGGCGGCGCCGGGACTGATCGGGGCGCTGCTGGTCGGTGTGAATTATGCGAAAGGGCTGGCAATGGCCGCGCATAAGCCGCTGATTCCGGTGCATCATATTCGCGGGCACATTGCGGCGAATTATCTGGCGCATCCCGGCCTCAAGCCTCCTTTTTTGTGCCTTGTGGTATCCGGAGGCCACAGCCATATTGTGGAGGTGCGGGATTACACGGATTATCATG
>JAEXAZ010000230.1 GCA_023394255.1 Bacillota bacterium
GATCCTTGCGGATACATACTTCGGGTCGCTGGTGAGTGAAAAAATACAGGCCTCAGGGCTGTCCGCCCCTGCGGCTGTCCTGCAAAGCTGTGAGGAGATGGCGGCCCCGATTCTGGAACTGGAGGACGCCTATCTGAGGGAAAGGGCGCTTGACATTCAAAATGCCGGGATACAGATTGCCGAAATCCTGCTTGGGATTCAGGAAACGGAGCTCAAGACGCCCGCAATCCTGTTCGGGGAGGAAATCGACCCATCGCTGATCATCGGCTTGTCGCAGGAAACTGCGGGGCTCATCGTCGGAAGCGCCAGCGTGACCTCACATGCGGTGATTCTCGCAAGATCCAGAGGAACCCCGACACTGGTGGGAATGCCAGACCTGCGCGGGCAGATTCCGGACAACACCCCGGTCATCCTGGACGGCGGGGAAGGGCTTCTGATTGTCAACCCGGATGAGCGGACGATTCAGAACTATCAGGCAAAGATGGAGGAACAGCGGCGGGAGGAGCAGGAATGCTGCCGTCTCGCGCCGGTTCCGGCCTGCACAAAAGACGGATTCCGAGTCACGCTGGCGGCCAATATCGGGTACCCCGAGGAGCTTGAACAGGCCGAGCGGTACGGCTATGAAGGGGTCGGGCTCTACCGCACGGAATTTCTGTTTCTGGGAAAAAGCAGTTTCCCGACGGAGGAGGAGCAGTTTCAGGCATACCGGAGTGCCGTTGAACGGTGTAAAAACCGCCGCTGTATTATCCGCACGATGGACATCGGCGGAGACAAGCCGTTGCCGTGCCTGGAAATTCCGCCGGAACGGAACCCGTTTTTGGGCTGGCGGGCGATTCGAATCAGCCTGAAGCGGGCCGATCTGTTCCAGACCCAGATCCGTGCGATCCTGCGCGCCGGGGTTTACGGAAAAGCGGCGATCATGTTCCCTATGATTTCCGGCCTTGAGGAACTGCGTCGGGCGAAGCGGCTGATTTCACAGGCCGCGCGGTCGCTTGAGGAGGAGGACATCCCGTTTGCTGAGGATATGGAAGTGGGCATGATGATCGAAACGCCCGCGGCGGCGGTTCTGGCGGGGGAATTCGCGAAAGAGTGCGATTTTCTCAGCATCGGGACCAATGACCTGACACAGTACACATTGGCTGTGGACAGAGGCAATCCCCTCATCAGCCAGCTTTACAGCTATTTTCACCCGGCGGTGCTGCGGCTGATCCGCCATGTGGTGGAACAGGCGCACAGCCGGGGAAAATGGGTCGGCATGTGCGGGGAAATGGCGGGCGACCCCGCTGCCGCAAGGCTGCTGTGCTCCTGGGAAATCGACGAGCTGAGCATGAGCCTCCCCCGGATCCCATTGGTGAAACAGGCGGTTCTCGCATGTGAAACGGACCGGCACTGGGCCGACGCGGTTCTCTCCCTCTCGGAAGCAAAACAGGCGGAAGCCTATCTGAAAGCGCAGACAGAGTAAACCCGGAAAAGCAGGAACGGATGCAGAAGCAATTCACTTGCTGCTCATAAATGAAAAAAGGAAAGAGAGGCCTCTGTGATGAAGAAAATAATCAATCATCCGGCGAATGTGGTTGACGAAATGCTAGAAGGGCTTGCATTGGCGTACCCGCAATATGTGCGCCGCCTGGAAGGGCTGAATGTGATCGTGCGCGCCGATGCCCCGAACGATAAAGTGGCGCTGATCAGCGGCGGGGGCAGCGGGCATGAGCCGTCCCATGCCGGATGGGTCGGGGAAGGGATGCTGGACGCGGCGGTCGCGGGCGCGGTGTTTACTTCCCCCACCCCCGACCAGATCTATGAAGCGATTAAAGCGGTGGACTCCGGAAAGGGCATTTTGCTGGTTGTCAAAAACTATACCGGCGACGTGCTGAATTTCGAGATGGCCGCTGAGATGGCCGAAGCGGACGGCATCCGGGTGGAGCAGGTTGTGGTAAATGACGACGTGGCCGTGGAAAACAGTACCTGGACCAGTGGGCGCAGGGGCATTGCGGGCACTGTGCTGGTGCATAAGATCGCGGGCGCGAAAGCGCAAGCCGGCGGAACACTGGAAGAAGTAAAGGCAGTCGCTGAAAAGGTCATTGCCAACGTGCGCTCGATGGGCATGTCCATTTCCCCGTGCACGGTACCGGAAGCAGGCAAACCGAGTTTTGAGCTGACGGAAAATGAAATGGAAATCGGTATGGGAATCCACGGCGAACCGGGAACCCATCGGGAAGCCATCCGCCCGGCGGATGAAATTACCGACCTGCTGCTGGAAAAGCTGTTTGCCGATCTTCCGCTGGGAAGCGGCGACGAAACCGCCGTTATGGTGAACGGCCTTGGAGCGACCCCGCTGATGGAGCTGTTTATTGTCAACCGCAGGGTCGCGCATGTATTTGCGGAAAAAGGAATCCGGATTGTCAAAACGTTCGTCGGAAACTATATGACCTCCCTTGAAATGGGTGGATTTTCGGTTTCGGTCGTGAAGCTGGATGCGGAATTAAAAGAATTGCTGCTGGCGAAAGCAGACACGCCGGCGCTTGCGCAATTCCAATCTTGAGGTTGAGCCGACGAATATCCGACAGTTCCGATATGCCCCGGCCGGACCGGAAAAACTCCGGCCGGGCAGCTGCCTGCGCCGGCGAGGCTGTGTTGTGTTCCATTCAGCTGGAATTTCAGTGGAATCATCCGTATGACAGGGAGGATTTTCATGGTACGAGTATCTCAGACCAAAGTACAGCTTGCAAATTCACTCAAAAGCTTAATGACAAAAGTGCCTTTCCATAACATTACCGTGCAGAATGTCGCGGACCACTGCGGAGTCAACCGCCAGACTTTTTATTATCACTTTAAAGATATGTATGATCTCTTGGAATGGATCTATCAGAATGATATCTTCTGCGGATTTCGGGAACTTTCGGGCAAAAACTGGCAGGCCGTGCTGCTGGATACGATAAAATATGCAAAAAAAAATAAGTCGTTTTTACGGAATACCAACCGGTCCCTGCGCAAGGAAACGATAGAAAAATATTTATACCCGTTTATCAACCAGCTGTTTGTGCTGATTTTCGACGATGTTTGCAGGGATTCCTATATCAAAACGGAAGAAAAGGATTTTATCCTCAAATTTTTTACACATGCCTACGTCAATGTGATTATTCAATGGATTGGAAACGGTATGCAGGAGGAAGATTCTTTCCTGCTCGAAAAGGTGCAGATCCTGCGCGGGATGCTGCAGTCGTACCGCAGCTGTCAGGCGGTCCCCAACACGATTACCATTTATAACGGGCTGCGAAATATGGGTATCAAAGAGGGCAGGAAGACCCTTCGGGCAAACTGTTCTTATGCTGCCGGAGGCCGTAAACAGTGACTGCGACGGCCGCCGTAATATAGAAGAAGGCCACCCTGAAAACGGGTGGCCTTCTTTGTTCCATCGGACGTTGCGTTATTCGATCAGCCTGTGAAATTCCTGCATGATGCAAAAAAGTTCCTCCGAATCAATCTGCCCCGGCGCGGACGCTTTTTCCACCGTGCCGAAGGTCAGCGCGGACCCGGACCATTCCCCGAACAGGCGGCTGGCAACGCCCAGTTTCGTCATGGAGATTGCCGCGACCGGCCTGTCCGCGTAAATTTCACTCATTGCCACAGTGGCTTCGAGCAGCCTTAACACATCGGTTTTACTGTGCGGGGTCACCGCGATTTTGCAGATATCCGCGCCCGCCTCCTGGATCTTTCTCAAACGGCCAACGAGTTCCTGTGTTGGCGGAGTTCCGTCAAACTGGTGGTTGGAACCGATCACTTTTACACCGGCAGCATGCATGCTGTCGATGATTCCTTTGGCGGCTTCTCCCGATGAAAAGACCTCGATATCCACAAGATCAGGCAGGCCGGTCTCCGCGGCCGCCTGATTGATCTTTGCGTAACGATCCGGCTCGACGGCAAGGTTCCCGCCTTCTTTGGCGGTGCGCACGGTGAACAGCAGCGGAATATTCCGCAGAACGGGGGACAGCTCCCGCAGAACGTCTGCGACCATCCCGGGGTCGGATACAGCTTCGAACCAATCGGCGCGCCATTCCACGATATCCGCTTTGCAGCCGACGATTTTGCGCGCGTCCGCAAGGATTTCCCGCTTTGTGCCCGCGACAATCGGGACGCAGATTTTGGGGACCCCGCTGCCGATGGTCACATTTTTGACGGTAACTGCCCGCATGTGTCTCTCCCCTTTCCTGCTTCAACCTCCGGCGAAAGCTGTCAAGGCCGGATTTCAGCGCTAAAGGGCATCCGGTTTGACTAATAGGAGAATTTTACTGTAATTTCGGCGGTTTGTCAATCTTCCCAGGGGCTTTCAGTCGGCGCTGCTGCGCTGTGTATCCTCATCAAGGATATCGCGGAGCACAAGAAGCCCCCTCATGGTCTTCGGAAAACCGGCCGTGGGGGCGACCAGAAGAAGGGCATGCTCGATTTCCTCGCGGGAACACCCGCCTCTCAGCGCTTTCAGAATATGCGTTGTCAGGGCATATTCGTTCTGGCAGTCGGTCGAAAGCGCCACTTTGATCAGCCAGCGCGTTTTTTCATCCAGAGGACCGCCCTCTTCGTGGACCAGCCGGCCAAAATGCTCGTAAGCCCGATAAATCTCGCCGTGTTTTGCAATCAGATAATCCAGATTTCGTTCAATCTCATCCCGATTGTCAAAATAATCATGCATTGCTTTTTCACCCTATTCCATCTATTTGCGGCGCCCGCCTGCGACCGTTCATGGCCGCGGACGGAATGCCCGGTAAGAGTAGTATGGGGAAAGTACCGGCCTTATAAACTTGCGGTCAAAAAAATCTGCGCGATTGAAGAAACCGCTTGACAGGGAACATTTTTACAATTATAATGACTGTATAGTCAATGATTAAGGAGTCAAAACATGAAAAAGACATCCAGACAGCTGCAAAAGGAACACACAAGGGAGCTTCTGCTCGAAACAGCCTATGAGGTGTTCTCCGAGAGGGGGATTATGAATACCCGCATGTCGGATATCGCGCAGGCGGCGGGCGTTTCACATGGCACCATGTTTGTCCACTTCCAGACGCAGGAAGCGCTGATTGAAGAGGTCGTTGACACCTATGCGCAGAAGATTGCCCGGCGTACCCACGAACTCGCACATTCGTGCGAAAGCGTGGAAGCAATTCTGCGCGCCCATCTCGGCGGCATTCTGGAATTTGAGCCGTTTTATATGCGGCTGGTCATCGAAAGCCCGCTGCTCCCGACCGGCGCAAGGGACTGCATGGTGATGATTCAGTCCGCTGTTTCCCTGCATTTCAGCTCCGCAATGCAGCGCCGGGAAAATACGGACGGAGAAGAGGATGTCCCCGCATCCATCCTGTTCAATATGTGGATCGGGCTGATACACTATTACCTTGCCAATAACGACCTGTTTGCGCCGGAAGGCCATGTGATCGGGCGCTGGGGAGAGACCCTGCTCCAAAACTTTTTGAAGTTGCTGCCAAAAGCAGCTTTATCATAATTCAGAACGAGGAAAGGAAGCGGTGCAATGAAAACATGTATTGCCTGCGGTATGCCGATGACCAAGCCCTCCGATTTCGCGATGGGGGATGAAAACAAGGAGTACTGCGTCTACTGCGCAAGGCAGGACGGCACGATGCAGTCCTACCCGGAAAAGGTGGCGGGCACAACCGAATTTCTCATCCGCACACAGGGGCTCGATCAGGAAGCGGCGCATGAAATGTCGGTCAGAACGCTTGCCAGACTGCCCGCGTGGAAAGGGATAGCGGAGGGCGTCTGCGAATAACCGCAGGCGCTTTCCCATAAGCAGAAAACGGCCCATATAAAATATGGGCCGTTTTCTGCTTATGGGAAAGAGATTATTTGCCGATCTTTCCGGTTTCTTCGATTTCTTTCATCTGGTCGACGCGTACCTGATGCCGCCCGCCCTCGTATACACCGGCAAGCCACTGCCCGACGATCATCTTCGCCAGATCACCGCCGACAACGCGGGAACCCATTGCCAGCATGTTGGTGTTATTGTGCTGGCGCGAAAGCAGCGCGGAGTAGGGTTCGCTGCACACCACGCACCGGATGCCCCTCACCTTGTTGGCGGCAATCGAGATGCCGATTCCGGTCCCGCAGCACAGAATGCCTTTGTCGCATTCCCCGCTGATCACCGCGTTCGCCGCCTTCAGCGCATATTCGGGATAATTGCAGCGCTCGGTGTCAAAGGTGCCGAAGTCCTTATAGGCCAGCCCCTTTTCCTCTAAATACTGCATAATCACCCGTTTGAGTTCAATCCCCACATGGTCGCTTCCTAAAGCTATCATTATCTGTAATCCTCACTTTCCAGTCGTTTGAATGCATAAATTCCCGCACCGATGACCCCGTTTTCCTGTTTTGGGATGGAATATAAAATCTCCAGGTTTAGGGCAGGATAGGGTTTGCGCAGGTGGCGGTGGATGAATTCTTCCAGATACTGCATGGGGAAATCCGGCATTTGCGGGATTCCTCCGCCGATGATGACATAATCGGGATCAAAAATGTTGACTTCGGTGGCAATCGGGATGGACAGGCCGTCGATAAAGTCCAGTATCGCGGGTTCATCCCTGTGGCGGGTAAACATCTCCCGGATCGAAGTGTCCGGGAAAAGTTCCGCCTGGAGTTTCTCAAGCCGGACGCCGGAGGCGACGGTTTCGGCGCAGCCATAGTTGCCGCAGCCGCACAGGTCGGTGGCGCCAAGCATCGGTATGTGGCCAAGCTCCGCCGCAACGCCGTTTTTGCCGAGCAGCAGGTTGCCGCCGATGGAGATCGCATTCCCCAGGCCGGTACCGAGGTAGAATCCCAGAACGATTTTCTGATTTTCCAGATGGTGGTGGAGAATGTCGTAGAGCATGAGAAAATTGACATCCCGGTTGATATACACGGGAATTTTGAATGCCCTCTCCATAAAATCCGCCACGGCAATATTCTGGAGGGCCCGGATATTGGGGGTTGAAGTGACAATACGGCGGGTTTTATCGATTGTGGAGGGGAATCCCATGGAGATCGCGTCCGGGAGCTTTCCGTCCAGATGTTCGTCGCAATACGCACGGATACGTTCTTTAATCATGTCCATCGGGTCGGCACAGCAGAACACCTCCTGTGTCGGCTCAATGACGAAATGGGAAAGGCAGTATCTCTCATCCACCAGTCCGAAACGCATGTTTGTTCCGCCAATATCCATCCCGAGGATGAGTTTGTTCGCCATTCTCACACCTGCATTTCTTCTTTTGTTTCCGCCTGATACTGTCCGAGCATCTTGTCGTAGGCGGTATTGAGGTCCGCGTCCAGCCCAAACAGCCCGGAGGAGCCGAGAATGAACACGTCCGCTCCCGCTTCCCGCAGGCGCCCGAAGGTTTTTACGTTACAGGACCCGTCGATCTGGATTTTGTAGTGGTATCCCTTCTTTTCCCGCAGGCGTTTCGCTTCGGCAATTTTGTCGAGCATTTCCGGGATAAACGGCTGGCCCGCATACCCTACGTCCACAGTCATGATCGTAACCATGTCCAGGCGGCCTATATAGTGCTCAATTGCCTGGAGCGGTGTCGCCGGATTGAGCACCACGCCCGCTTTGCATCCAAGCTCTTTAATGCGTGCCAGCACGCGAAACGCATCGGTATTGATCGTCTCCGCGTGAGGCGCAATATAGGTTGCTCCCGCCTTCGCAACCGGCTCCAGCCAGTCATTGGGGTTCTCGGTCATCAGATGCACGTCCATCGGCAGCTTTGCCGCGCGGCCGGCTGCCCGGATAAAATCCGGAGAGAGGGTGATATTTTTGCAGAAATGCCCGTCCATGATGTCCACATGGTACATATCCGCACGTTTATTTAAGATTTCCAGCTGATTTTTGATGTCAAGGAAATCCATGCACATCAGGCTTACAGAGAATTCCGGTTTCATAGATAAATTCCTTTCATACGGCAAATGATTAGTTGCGGATTTTGCTGCTGGCGCCAAAGAACCTGTCGAGTGTGACGGCGACGATGATCAGCGCGCCCATCGCGATCTGCTGGTAATAGGAGGAGACGCCCACCATGTTCAGGCCGTTGTTGATGACGCCGATAATCAGGCCGCCCACCACGACCTTTGGAATGACGCCCTGCCCGCCGAAGAAGCTCGTGCCGCCGATGACAACCGCCGCGATCGCGAAGGTCTCATAGCCGGTACCCGCGTTTGGTTCCGCAGCCGCCAGACGGGCGATATTTACCATACCGGCAAGCCCGGAGCAGGCGCCCGAAATGACAAAGGCCAGTATGGTGTGTTTTTTCACGTTGATTCCGGCGAACCACGCGGATTGCGAGTTTCCCCCGATTGCATAGAGGTTGCGGCCGGCCTGTGTTTTCATCGTAAAGAATACAAGGACGAGGGCCGTTACCAGGGCGACGATGATCGGCATTGGGATGATGCCGAAAATTTTGCCGCCCACCGCTTTTGTGAACGATGCCGGCACTCCCGAAACCGTCCGCGCGTTTGCCATAATCATGGTTACGCCACGTAAAATGGACTGCGTGCCCAATGTAATGATGAACGGGGGGAGCCCTGTCAGGTTGATCAGTCCGCCGTTCAGTGCGCCGATCGCCGCGCCAAGCAAAAGTGTCCCGATTAAAATTGCAATGGTGGGGTGATAACCCATCACCATCAGCTTTGCCGTGATCACGCCGGTCAGCGCCATGGTGGAACTGACCGACAGGTCGATGCCGGCAAGCAGGATGGCGAAGAACTCGCCGCAGGCAAGCAGGATGGTAATGGCACTCTGCTCCACAATTTTAACGAGGTTGGTCCCGCTCAGGAAAGCCTTGGGCTGCATCGCGCCAAATACCAGCACCATTAATATCAGAATGGATACCGTGCTGTACTTATCCCAAAAGTCGCTGAATGTCATTTTTGTTTTTGAAGCTGAATTATTCTGCATATTCATTCCCCCCGGCTTCCTTCATATCAACTGTAGCCGCTTTTACGAGTTTCTCTTCCGTTGCTTCCGCGGCGCTGAACTCTGCGCTGATTTTTCCCTCGTTCATCACAATCATCCGGTCACAGACGGAAAGCAGTTCCGGAAGTTCGGAGGAGACAACGATGACGCCAATCCCGTTCTCGGCAAGCGTCCGCATCAGCTTATAGATTTCCGCTTTCGTGCCCACATCGATCCCCTTGGTCGGCTCGTCAAAAATAATCAGCCTGACGTCCGCGGCCATCCATTTCCCAAGGATCACTTTCTGCTGGTTGCCTCCCGAAAGCTGTGTGATCCCCTGTTCCAGGGATGCGCACTTGATCTGGATGGCGGTCCGCTGTTCTTCCGCAACCTTCTGTTCATCTTTGAAATCCACAAGGCCCCACAAACCGCCTGCCCCGGTGTGCTTGAGCTGGCGCGCGATGGAGATGTTGCGCTTGATGCTGAAATTATGGAAGAACCCTGTTTCCCGTCGGTTCTCCGTTACCAGCCCGATGCCACATTTCAGCGCGTCATAGGGGTTTTTGATGCGCAGCCGTTTGCCCTGCAGATAAATTTCCCCTGAAGAAATGGGGTCGGCTCCAAAAATCGCACACATTGTTTCGCTTCGCCCCGCGCCAATCAGCCCGGAAAACCCGAGCACCTCGCCTTCGCGCAGGCCGAAACTGATGTTTTTGACATATCCGTCCCGGCGTGTCAGATTTTTGACTTCAAAAATCACCTTGCCCAGTTCACGGGTATTGCCGCTGCCCAGATATTTGTCCTTCAGCTCCCGCCCGACCATCATGGTTACCAGCTGGTCCATGGTGATATCCTTTACGTCGTGTGTGCCGACATAGGTACCGTCCTTGAGTACGGTAACGCGGTCGCCGATCTGCATGATCTCCTTGAGCTTATGCGAGATGTAAACAATCCCCTTGCCTTCGGCTTTCAGCCGCTCAATAATTTTGAACAGCCGCGCCACCTCATCATCGGTCAGGGAAGAGGTTGGCTCATCCATCACGATGACCTGTGCGTTAAAAGCGACAGCTTTCGCAATTTCCACCATCTGCTTTTCCGAAATGCTCAGGCTCCCCACCAGCACAGACGGCTTCCGGTTCAGGTCGATGCTGTCCAGCAGTTCCCGGGTTGCCTTGCGCATTGCCTCGTGATCTATTACGGTTACGCCTGCGACCTTTTTTTTCAGCATCTTACCGACAAAAATGTTTTCCTGAATGCTCAGCTCGTTGATCACGCTGAGCTCCTGATAAATGATGCTGATTCCGCTTTCCGCGGAAAGCTTCGGTGTCAGACGGTTATATTCTTTGTCATGAATGGATATAGTGCCCTCGTCCGGTTCATAAGCACCGCTCAGAATTTTCATCAGAGTCGATTTTCCCGCGCCGTTTTCGCCCAGCAGGATATGGACTTCGCCCGGCCTGATATCAAAAGAGATATCGCTGAGGGCCTTGACACCGGGGAAGCGTTTTGTAATATGGTTCATCTTAACAAGTGTGTCCATAGCATCCTCTTCTTTACATCGGATTCTTTGGGATGCTCCCGCCCCCGGAACCCCGGGGGCGGGAGCAGGAGAAAAAAGAACAATCAGTCTTTCTTGATCAGAATTGCGTCGATCCCTTCGGTGATAGGTTCCGCGTCCTGGTCAATCTGGCCGCCCTTATCGGCTGCTTCAATCAGCATCTGCAGGCCGCGCGCGCCGATCTTCGCCGGGTCCTGCGCAACGGTCGCGGCAAGCTCGCCGGCCTGGACGGACGCCATTGCATCGTCATTACCGTCGGTGCCTACGACAAGGATGTCCTTGCCCGCGTTCTTGACAGCTTCCAGAGCGCCCATCGCCATTGTGTCGTTGCAGCAGTAAATGCCCTTCAGGTCGGGATATTTGTTGATATAGTTGGTCGCGAGGTCATAGGCTTTGGTGCGGTCCCAGTCGGCGGGCTGGCTCTCGACCAGTTCCAGCCCATCGGCGGAGAACGCCTCGGTCGCACCCTGCTTGCGGTCCTCACCGGAAGCCGCGCCGGCTTTGCCTTCGATGATTGCCACTTCGCCTTTTCCGCCGATCTGATCAACAATGTATTGCGCGCCCATACGGCCGACAGCAACGTTATCGGTGGAAACAAACGAATAGACGGCGCCGCCGAGGGCTTTCAGGCCATCCATGTTGATCTTTTCATCGATGTTTACAATATAGATGCCTTTGGAAGTCGCGTCGGCAACGGCGTTGTTCAGGTTATCTGCGGAAATCGGCGCCACAGCGATTGCTTTGTAGCCTTTGGAAATGGCATTTTCCAGCAGTGTAACCTGGCCTTCCACGTCATCTTCGGTATTTGCCGCATAGATATCCACTTTGACGCCCTGCTTTTCCGCTTCTGCCTCCACGCCCTCTTTCATGGTCTGCCAGAACTGGCTGGAAAGCACTTTCAGGACAACCGCGTATTCCGCGGGTCCGTCGGCTGCCGGAGATGCTGTTTCGGAAGCGGCCGCGCTGCCCGCCGGAGCAGCTTCACTTGGAGCGCTGCTTTCATTTTTGGATGTGGAGCCGCCGCATGCGGCCAGGGAACCTGCCATGGCGATCGAGAGAATCGCCGCGGTCATTGTTTTTAGAACTTTACGCATTTTCATTTCCTCCTTAGATTTGTTTGTGTCAATCCTGTTTATATAAATGAAATAAACAGACATCGTTCATGCATTATTTTAGCCAAGGGTAATCGTTTCCGCATCCGGCGCAAAATAATAGCACTTTAGTTTTCCCGAATTTTTTTGGAAAACCCAATTAAAACAAATGGGTAAACGTTTCCGCAACCATTATACCATCACGATTCGTCAAAATGAAATCAGGTTGTATCTCTGCGAATCAATTCAACCGGAAGCAGGTACCGGTTTCTTTCCAACGGAGCCCCATCAAGGATCGAAACAAGCGTGTTGGCCCCAAGCAGCCCGAACGAATTCACAGACTGCCGGATTGTGGTGAGCCGGGGACTGCACATAGACGAATAGGAAATGTCATCGAATCCCACAATGCGCACGTCGCCCGGAACGGATTTTCCCTGCTCCCGAAGCAAATCCAGCAAACCATATGCCAGGCGGTCGGTGGTGCAGAAAATGCCGTCTATTTCCGGATGCTCTGAAAATAATTCCTTCATCCGCCGATAGCCGCTTTCCGCGTCGGCCTGAACAGCCTGCGCAATATGGATTTCACCTTCCGGGATCCCATGCGCCTTCAGCCCCCGCCGGAACCCGGCGACCCGATCCGCATGGGAGGAAATTTCAAAGCGGTACGTGAGTGCCGCGAAATGCCGCGCGCCGCTTTTCATCAGCTCATCGGCCGCGTAGACGCCGCCGTTTTCATTATCGCTTTCGATCAGGACAAATTCCCCTTCGCGCGAAGAGAACGGAGGTTTGCGGTCGATATAGACGGTAGGCACCTGCAGGACCTGCTGCTCGTCCGCGAAATCACCCGAAATATAGATCAGCCCGCTGACCTGCTGGGATTTAAGCATGGTAATATGCCGCCGCTCAATATCGCATTCTTCATTGGTATTGCAGATTATGGTAGAATAGTTGAGTTCAAACAGGTTATTTTGCAGTTCAAGCGTAACTTTGGCAAAGAATTCGTTGGTAATATCGGGCACAATGATCCCCACAACCTGCAATTTATTGGTACGTAAGCCGCGGGCAAGCTGATTCGGCTGATATCCATACTGTTCGATGATCTGCTTGACGCGTTTTTCAGTCTCGCTGGAAAAGCGCCCATTCTGGTTAATCACCCTGGAAACCGTTGCCACGGAAACCCCGGAAAGCGCAGAAATTTCTTTAATAGAGATATTCCGTTTTGGCATCTGCGGTTCCTCCCATCGTTAAGCGGCAAGGGTAAAGGTTTACTCAATCATACTGACTTCCCATGAGGTTGTCAAGACCCATCCTGCAAGATTGTATAAACCACTAAAGGTTCATTTCAACATTTAGTCAATTTGATCTGTCCGAGTGCATGGCATCTGTGCAAAAACGGCCGTCCGCTGGGGTAAAGCCGGTGAGGAAGAGAGCTGGACCTATTTCATAAAAATACTCCGCCGGTTGACATCGAGCTGTGCCGAAGAGATATGGATGACGGTTTCCTCCGCGGCGGATAAAAAGGCAACGGCGCAGATCAGCCAAAGCAGCGAAATCTGCTTCCAAATTAAAAGAACAGGCGCTGTGAAAAGCAACAGCGGAACAAGCGCAATTCTTACCGCTGTAATGATATTGGGAATATGCTTCAATCCGATCACCTTCTTTCCTTGTTATTTCCCGTTTAAAGTATGACATGCTGCTGTCTGGTTTTCAATATTATGATTGCGTTGTCAAGCACAAACTATATTAATAGGTTGTCATCCTGTACCAATATTTTACTTGGATTTTGTATTTTGTTCTAATTCTTCTGAGATTTCTTGACAAACTTAAAAATAAGTATAAAATTGCATTAGTCAATCGATTGCCATAGCAAATTGTTTGACTGATAGAGGAGACAGCATGAAAAGCAATGTAACGATTTACGATATCGCAAAACGATTGGGAATATCGCCCAGTACGGTTTCACGTGTGCTGAACAATTCTTCCCATCCCGTCAAACAGGAGGTCCGCGAGCGTGTGTTGGCCGCCGCAAAAGAGATGGATTATGTGCTTAATGCACAGGCGCGCAACCTGAAAAAACAGATGAACCCAACCATTGGCGTGATTCTTCCCTCTATCGCAAATCCATTTTACCCATCGATTGTGCGTGGCATTGAAGACGAGGCAATGCGGCGCAACTATTATATCGCGATTTCCAGCTGTGACAAAGACTCCCGCCGTACCGACCAATATGTACAGAGCATGCTGGAGCAGAATATGCGCGGGATCATCGCCATCTATCTGGAATATCTGCCGCAGAGCCTTGCCAACTATGTACAGCGGGGAGGGCAGGTCATCAGTGTTGTGACCGACGGCGTACTGTGCGAAAACGCGCATAACATCGTAGTTAATAAAGTTCTGGAAGCGCGACAGGCAGTGGAACACCTGATCGGGCTTGGCCACCGCCGTATTGCGAATCTGATGAATGAACTCGACAGCCAGCTCCGCCGCAAAAGACTGGAAGGCTATTTTGCCGCGCTGAAAAATGCCGGCATTGAAATCAGGAAAGATTACCTATATATATATGGGCAGGACATACCCGCTTCCGGGGATGAATCTGCGGAAAGTGTAAAAGTTGGTTATGAACTAACTCTCAAAATGCTTGAACGGTCCCCCGAAGTAACCGGCATCCTGTGTATGAACGATATGATGGCGTTGGGCGTCATCAAGGCGCTGAGGGAGAACGGCAGGCAGATTCCCGGAGATTATTCGCTTGTCAGCTTCGATGACCTGTTTTTTGCCGATTGCATCGAGCCAAGCCTCACCACGATGCGGGTGGAAAAATATCAATGGGGAAAAGCCATGGCCCGTTATCTGTTTGAAATTTTGGAGAATCCCGGCGCGGAATCCGACGCTGTTATGAGGGGACAACAAGTCCTGGCACCTCCGTCTCTTGTTGTCCGCGGCAGTACTGCCCCGCCCAGAGGTGAAAACTAGGGATCTCCTCCCGGCAGAGCATTTTTTAAAATCTGGCGGGGTGGTTCATGAAAAAAAGGAAATCGATTGCCTTTGATTATGTTTTTATAATTTCATTTAAGAATATAATTTTCAAAAAAAGGAAATCGATTGCCTTAAATTCCGGTCCGATGAGGCGCAAGCCTCTGGAAAATAAAATCCCTTTAACAAGGGAAAGGAGAAAACTTTCATGAAAAAGCATGTATCAGTCTTTGCTATGATGATCGCACTTTCCATGCTGGCTACCGGATGCGGCGGTTCAGCGACGTCGACCGCACCCGCAGATTCCTCTGCACCTGCATCTTCTGCCGCGCCTGCAGGTTCTGCGGTATCTTCCGCGGATTCCAACGCCGCTCCGCAGGTTGTCCTGATCGGCGCCCATGTCAACACAGTGGACAGCTCCTACCAGGCAGGCATGGAAGCCATGAAAGAAAAACTGGAAGAACTTTCCGGCGGCACCATGACCATGGAGATTCACGGCAATGGCGAGCTCGGCGGAAACGAAGCCGAACTGGTTGAAAAAATGGCGACCGGCACTGTGGACATCATTGTTTCCGCACCAAACTTTGTTGCCACCAGCGGCGTACCAGAAGCAGATTTGTTCAGCATTCCTTTTCTGTATTCCAACCTGGACCATTGGAAGAAAGTTGTAAATGGCGAAGTGGGACAGGCCATTTCCGAAAAGATTGACCAGGCCGGCGCGTTCCATTCCCTCGGCTACTGGAGCTGCGGCACCCGCCAGTATTTCGGCGTAAAGCCCATTACGCAGGCCGCCGACCTAAAAGGCGTTAAAATCCGTGTGCAGGACTCCGAATCTGTTCGTAACGTCTGGAGTGCTCTCGGCGCCAATCCAACCACGCTTGCTTACAACGAGTTGTACAGTGGCTTGCAGAACCATGTTATCGACGCGGCTGAAAACGACCTTGGCAATATCCTGCTGCAGAAATTCTATGAGGCCGGCCCCTATGTTTCTTTGACTAATCACGACATTGCAACCCGTATCTATCTGATGGGCGCGAACAACTACAACACCCTTACTGACGAACAGAGGGCATGGGTGGACGAGGCTGCGAAATACAGCTGTGAACAGGAATGGGTCTTTGATGAAAAGCTGAACCAGGATGCGCTGGAGAAGATCAAGGAGAACGGCGGCATCGTGAACGAGCTTGATACCTCCGAACTGATTCGTCTTTGTGCGGATGCGCGTGCCCAAGCTGCTGAAAAGCTTGGCGTTTCCGATTTGCTCGATAAAATCAACGCAGCGGCTTGATTTTTAGAGGAATCTGCCCTGCGGCGACGGAACGCTGCAGGGCAGATTCCAAACACCATTGTTTGATTCAACACATGGATAGGAGTTGAGTTCCTTGCTGAGAAAAATCTGCAATCTGCTTGAAAAAGCAGAAATTTTCCTTGGCGCCGCCGCTATTTCACTATTTTTCCTGTGTACCGCGTGGCAGGTAATTTCCCGCATATTAGGCGTGCCCGCGGCATTTACTGAGGAAATTGCCAACACAAGCTTTGCATGGGCAACCTTTATGGGGGCGGCTGTGCTTCTGCGGCATAATGAGCATTTCAGTTTTTCCGCCTTCAGCGCCAGGCTGAAGGGCAAAGCTTTTTTGGTTAACGAGTCCATCGTTCTGCTCCTTCTGCTTGGGTTCAGCGCTTTGATCGCTGTTCACGGCACACAGTTGACCATGCAGTTCGCAACATGGAGATTCACGTCGCTGCCAAAGGTCAGCAGGGCCTGGGGCTGGCTCTGCATGCCGGTATGCGGCTACACGTCCGTTCTTTACTGCGTTGAGAATATCATCAAATTTGTAAAAGACCCGTCCAGCCGGAGGATTCGCGATGAGCTGGAAGAAATCGAAAGCGAGGTGGCTTAACCATGTGGCTTCTAGTAATTGTGTTTCTGCTGCTGCTCGCCATGGGTATGCCCATTGCTTATATCCTGGGCGTAGTGGCGGTGGTCGGCATCTCTCAACTCGGCAGTATTCCGCTCATTACGGTTGTGCAGAAGATGTTTACCGGTCTGAACAGCTTCACGCTGCTGGCGGTTCCGCTGTTTGTTTTGGCTGCCAATATCATGAACCGCGGTAAAATCAGCGAAAAGCTGATTGAATTTTCCGACGGCGTCGTGGGGCATTTCGCGGGCGGTCTTGCTTATACGAACGTGCTGGTTTCCATGCTGTTCGCGGGCATTTCCGGTTCCTCCCAGGCCGACACCGCGGGTATCGGCAAAATTCTGATTCCCGGCATGATTAAAGAGGGCTATTCCAAGGAAACCTCGGTCGGCGTTACGGCAGCATCCTCGACGATAGGAATTATCATTCCGCCATCCATTCCTATGGTCGTTTATTCCAGCGTGGCGGGCGCTTCCATCGGCGCGCTGTTCCTTGCCGGTATCGTGCCGGGGGTTCTGATCGGTCTGGGGCAGATGTTTATCATCTGGATGGGCAATAAGAAATATCATTACCCCAGGCACGAACGCCTGCCGTTCAAAAAGATGCTGCGGCTGGCGCTGGTAAGCGTTCCTGCCCTGCTTACTCCGGTTATCATCATCGGCGGCGTGTCCGCAGGCATCTGCACCGCAACGGAAAGCGCCTGTGTCGCCTGTATCTATGCGCTGGTGCTCGGCGTATTCGTGTTTAGGACCATTACACTGAAAGACGCCAAGCCGTTGCTTCTGGATACGCTCAAAATCAGCGGCGCGTCGCTGTTCGCCCTGGCGACAGCCAACGCGCTCGGGCAACTGCTCAGCTACTACAATGTCAATCAAATGGTGGGGAGTTTCTTTACAAACAACCTCAACAATAAATTTGCATTCCTGATCGCGGTTATCCTCTTCTACCTGTTCCTTGGAACGTTTATGGATGCAATCCCCGCTATGATCCTGTTTGTTCCGGTTCTGCTGCCAGTGGCAACGTCTTTTGGGATCTCCGCCGTACAGCTTGGCCTTATCATTGTTATCACACTGGCTGTGGGACAGGTTACACCGCCTTACGGCCTCTGCCTGCTGATTGCCGGCAAAATCGGCAATATGCCTGTACATAAAGCATTTGTGGCGGTTGCCCCCTATATTGCAGTATCTGTAGTTGTGGTTACGATTGTTGCGTTCTTCCCGAATATCGCGTTTGGAATCCCCAAACTGCTGCAGCCCACATGGTTTTAAGACAAGGAGACTCACTGAATGGAAAAAACAAAAGTTGCGGTTGTCACGTTGGGTGATACCCGCAGGGAATTTTACCAAAAGCGCGCGCGGATTGCCGAGGCGGAAATTGCCAAGGTGAGAGAGGTCTTCGGCGATAAATATGACCTGTTTATGCC